>CAJWLE010000137.1:0-5322 GCA_913042965.1 uncultured Synechococcus sp. | reverse complement strand
GATAATTGATGCGGATCTGTTCCTTGTTGAGCCATACCTTGTTTTCCGCATCGGGCAGTACTTCGGTCATGGCCCACCAGGCCACGGATCGCGATGCCAGTCGCTCGAGTCCGAAATCAGGAATCAATTTGCTGACCAGCGACAACACTGGCGGTGACTCGGCAAAGAGTGCGTCCTGCAGAACACCGCCAGCGGACTGAATGTGCCCAAGGGGGAACGTCACATTCTTGTCTCCCCAGTAGTAGTCGTTGATGCCGAACGAACGGGCGTAACGACCGCTGTTGGCTTCAGCGGAACGCTGCAGGATCGAGGTGAGCTGAACATTCATCAGATTTCTGCCCACCTGGTCGGACTTATTGCAGAGACCGCGGGGGTGACGTTCATTGCCGGATCGCAGCAGGATCGCCGGGGTATTGATCGCTCCGGCAGCCAGGACGACCAAATCTGAGGAGAACAACCAGATCTCGCCGTCCACATCCGCCTCCACCCGCTTCACTTCTCGTCCGCTGGGGCTCACATGCAACCGCAGAACCTTGGCCAGAGTTCGAATCTCCAGCTTGTTTTGGTCGGCATTGTCCAGGCCGAAGAGCTGTGCATCACCACTGGGATCTTCCTTGCTTTCTGACCAACTGAGAGGCAGGTCATAAGGCTGGCAGCCGTGGCGCTGCAGCCCTTCGCGAAGCTGTTCGAGGAACGGCACCACTGGGCGTGGTGCATGATCAAAGTCTTTGCTGCGTGAAGGTTCCGTCGGGTCAACATGGGCCTGACCGTGAACCCTGTAGAGCGTTTCGGCCTGGTCGTAATAGGGAGCCAGATGGGTGTAATCGAAAGGCCAGGCTGGTGAGACACCCTGCTGCAGTGACACTTCACCGAACTCCTTTTCGCGCATGCGTTCCAGCACGGCTCCCCAGATCTTGGTGTTGCCACCAAGGCTGTATGACGTCTGAGGTGCGAAAGGGTCTCCATCAGGACCGAACCAGCGTTCATCCGTGGGGTGATAGCGATCCTTGCGGAGCAGATCCACATCGGCCACGTTCTGGTCACTGAGTGCCATGGCTGCGCCTCGCTCAAGCAGCAGAACGCTTCTGCCCTGGCGACTGAGCGCCCCTGCCAGAGTCCCTCCGCCGGCACCACTCCCGATGATGATGATGTCGTAATGGCGGTCGTCGATGATCATGGATGGCTGATGTCGTTGAGAACTGAGGGATATAGACGGCGATCAGCTGGTTCGCTGCCACACATAAATCAGCACATAAAGAATGATCCAGATCACATCAACGAAATGCCAGAACAGGCTCACTGCAGTGACACCCATGTCTCCCTTGGCGTAGTTATTGGCGCGGAAGGAACGCGCCAGCATCAGCCCCATCAGCAGAATTCCCGTGATCACATGCAGGCCGTGAAAGCCGGTCAGCAAGTAGAACGTTCCCCCAAAAACTCCACTGCTTAAACTGAATTTCAGCTCTGACCATTCGACATACTGCCCGTACACGAAGTAGCTGCCCATGGCCATTGTGAGTAGCCACATGGCCCGGAAGCCCCAGAGATTCTCCCGATGCAGATAGCGCTCTGCGAAATAAGCAACAAAGCTGGAGCTCACAAGAATGACTGTATTAATCAGGGGCATCCGTGTCTCGAGGCCTTCGACACCCTCAGGAAGCCATTCAGGGCTGGTGATTTTCAGAAGTGAATACCCAACAAAAAATGCCAGGAAGATAATGCTTTCTGAACAGAGGAAAATGATGAAGCCTGTGAGATTGTGCCCGTCGTGCTTGATGTGTCCGGGTACATGCTTCAGCGGTAGATCAGCATTGGTGCTGGTCATGGATCAGGCCTCCATGGAGCGTCGGACATAAAACTCCTCGTCTTCGACAAGGGGTTTGCCTAGGCCGTAGCCATAGGGCTCACTGATCACGGTGGGAATATCGTCCTCAAAATTCTCCGCGGGAGGCGGTGAGGGAAGCAACCACTCCAGGCCAATGGCTCTCCATGGATTGGCGGGGGCCTTGGCTCCCCTCGCCCAGGAGCTGACGATGTTGAGGATGAAGGGAATGGAGGCCACCCCAAGCATGAAGGCTCCGATGCTGGCAATCACATTCCAGAGGGCGAATTCTGGGTCGTAGGAGGCCACACGACGTGGCATGCCATAAAGGCCGGCCCAGTGCAGCGGAAGCCAGTTGAGGGTTGCGCCAATGAAGGTCAGCGTGAAGTGGATCTTGCCCAGCCCTTCGTAGTACATCCGGCCCGTGAATTTTGGGAACCAGTGATAAATGCCGGCGAAGATTCCGAATCCAATGGTGTTGAAGATGATGTAGTGGAAATGGGCGACAACGAAATAGGTGTTGCCGACGTGGATATCGATCGGAACCGTGCCCAGCATGACGCCGGTGATGCCTCCGAAGATGAAATTCACCAGTCCACCCAGAACGAACAACATGGGAGTGGTGAGACGGATCTTCGCTCCCCAGAGGGTTCCCAGCCAGGCGAACACCTTCACGCCGGTGGGGACGGCGATCAGCATGGTGGTGATCATCACCAGATTGCGCATCCACTGCGGAGTGCCCGTATAGAACATGTGATGTACCCAGACAATCAGGCCCAGGAAGGTGATGATGAACGAGGCCAATGCCACGAATTTGTAGCCAAAGAGTGGTTTGCGTGAATAAACCGTGATCAGCTCCGAGAAGATACCGAACACAGGCAGCACCATCACATACACCGCAGGATGTGAGTAGAACCAGAAAAAGTGCTGGTAAAGCACCGGATCTCCGCCTCCTTCAGGTCGGAAGAAGCTGGTTCCGAAACTGAGATCGAACATCAGCATGATCGCGCCGCCAGTGAGTGCCGGGAGACCGATGAGCTGAAGAGTCTGTGCGGCCCATGCGGTCCACACGAACACGGGCATCTTGAAGAAGCCCATGCCGGGGGCCCGCATGCGAATGATCGTGGTGACGAAGTTGATGGCACCCATGATCGATGACACGCCGGAGATCGCTACGGCCAGGATCCAAAGAAATTCACCATTGATCAGGTGGCCCAGAGGGTTCTGAATGCTCACCGGTGGATAGGACCACCACCCCGACGAGGCGGGTCCGCCAGGGACGAAGAAGCTGCTCAACAGCACGACAGCAAAGACGGGCACCAGCCAGAAGGCAGCGGCATTCAGCTTGGGGAAGGCCATGTCTGGCGCACCGATCATGGTGGGGATCAACAGATTGTTGAATCCGTTCAGGACCGGGAAGAGAAACAGGAACAGCATCACCGTTCCGTGCATTGTGTAGAGCCCGTTGTAGACACTGGGGTCGACCAGATCCGCCGGTGGAGTGATCAATTCACCGCGCATGACCATGGCCAGCAGGCCTCCCACAAGAAGGAAGAAAAGTGCCAGCCCGATGTACTGAATCCCGATCACTTTCGCGTCGGTGTTGAAACTGAAGAAGCGCTTCCAGTTGTCGGGAGCGCCGGGTACCGGGTGGGGCGCCTTGAGCACCCTGGGGTCGTATTTGGTGCTGGTCATCGGGGTCAGGCGTCGTGGGGCGCTTCGGGATTGCCGGGGTCGTTGACCATCGGTGGCGGCGCGGGTGGAACGGTGGCCCATCCACGGTCGCCGTCTTTGAGTCGTTTTTCGTAGAAGGGGGTGCCTGGGCTGAGGCCCTGGACCAGTGGTCGCTTCGCGGTTTGGGTCAGCCAGGTGTCGTACGCCTCTTCCGACTCGACAATCACGTCGGTCTGGTTGTTGGAGAAGTAAGCGCCGCTGAACATGGCGTCGCGCAGCCTGAAGCGACCCTCACGGGTGGGCGTGATGCTGTAAGAGATCACACTGCCTGGAATGATGTCCTGCTTCAGGCGGAATGCCGGGATGTAGAAGCTGTGCAGAACGTCTTTGGAAATCAACAGGAAGTTGGCGCGTTGATTGAGTGGTAGATGAAGTTCAGAACTGCGCACACCATCGGGGTAGACAAATTCCCAGGACCATTGCCTGGAAATCACTTCGATGGGTCCGATGTCGCGACGAGCGTCCAGGGTGGCGACAGCATCGGGGGACTGATTGAGGGCGACGTCGTACTTCTGCTTGGGCCCGAGCGAGGCAAGCTTCTCGTTCACATGGATCGAATAGAAGGCCAGCGCCATGACGATCACAAAGGGGATCACCGTCCAGGTGATTTCCAGTTTGGTGTTGCCTTCAATCGGAAGACCATCACTCTCGTCGTACTTCTCAGCGCGACTAAATAACAACGACCAGATGATGAATCCCACACAGCCGATAAAGACGAAGGCGCCGATGCCAACCTCAAGGCTGAATAGATTGTCGACATACGGTGCAGCCGTGGATGCAGGAACCGGCAGCCAGCCATAGGCCCAACGCGACACCTGGAAGCTCACCGCCGCATCCAGTGCCGCGCAGACCAGGATCACGGCTAGAAGCCGGAGAGGCAGCCCTTTTTTCGGACTCTGGCGAGTCGATGTCATGGCAGTGCCTCCTTGAGATCCGCTCCGGCTGCCAGCAGCTGATCCGCTGTGATGTGGACGCCAAATTCACTGGCGAGCCAGGCGCCAAGACTTCCATGAACGCCCATCACCAAAAGGATGACGGCTCCACAGGCGAGATAAAGCCAGGTCACCTGGCGGCCAAAATCCTTGCGCCAGACGAATCGCAGGTAGCCGCGCCAGATGGTCATCGCCACGATGATGAGCAGCAGTGCCACCCCTCCGATGGCGTGCCAGAGCATGGTGTCGATAGCGTTCTGGCCAATGACGCTGCGAATGCCTGGCAGCGGCACGGC
This sequence comes from uncultured Synechococcus sp., assembly GCA_913042965.1. Classification (GTDB taxonomy): domain Bacteria; phylum Cyanobacteriota; class Cyanobacteriia; order PCC-6307; family Cyanobiaceae; genus Parasynechococcus. The sequence goes on along the minus strand of CAJWLE010000137.1, from coordinate 538 downwards.
CAGAAGCATCTCAAAGAATCCTGCGGCCACCGTGAAAAAGGTGATCACGCTGCAGGCCAGCACGTTGTACCAACCCACGTCATGGAAGCCGGTGCGTGTCACCGGCAGAGCCAGAAAACGGAACACACGTTTTTCCAGTGGATAAAACGCACCAGCAAAATCGAACGCGATTCCGATCGCAAACAAGCCGATCGTGAAATGAACCAGGTTCGGGTGAATTGGAATTGTGTAAGGGAGATCATTGGCGCCGAGCTGATCGATGATCTCGTTGATGGGCGAGGGGATCGCCATCATTGGCAACGGGATCGTGGTGTTCATGAGACGGCTCCACTGCGGATGGCGTCCACCACCGGCACGGTGTGCAGCCCGTAGACCCAAACGAGCATGTCGCCCAGATACACCTGGCAGAACACCAGCGTGGCGAGCACGCCATCAATGACCAGAAAGCCTGCTGGCAAACGAGTGGGATCCTTCTGTCGCACCACATAGCGACATCCAGTGAACAGTCCGAGCACCCCGGCTAGTGACCAGCCAATGG
>CAJWLE010000136.1:0-5354 GCA_913042965.1 uncultured Synechococcus sp. | reverse complement strand
TTGAAAATGCTTCGCTTGGTGCCCATGTCACCGTGCTGCATTCGGTCGTACGGAAAGCAAGCGTGGGGAACGATGTAGCCATCGGCCCCTTTGCCCACCTGCGACCTGCCGCCGATGTTGGCGATGGCTGCCGCATTGGCAACTTTGTGGAGGTGAAGAAAAGTCAGCTTGGGGCCGGAAGCAAAGTGAATCACCTCAGCTACATCGGCGACGCAAACCTGGGTACGAACGTCAACGTGGGCGCCGGCACCATTACCGCCAACTATGACGGGGTGAACAAGCACCTCACACGCATCGGGAATAACAGCAAAACGGGAGCCAATTCCGTGCTGGTTGCACCTGTAACCATCGGCGATCAGGTGACCATCGGAGCTGGGTCAACAATCACCAAAAATGTGCCGGATGGTTCCCTTGCGATTGGTCGTGCCAAGCAGATGACCAAGGAAGGCTGGGCATCAAGGGGGGAGTGAGCTCGGCGTTTCAGAGCAACGGCAGCTGGGGAAGGAGCCGTTCAAGAGCCACACCGCGACTGGCCTTGAGCAGCAGAACATCACCAGCAGCGAGCCATTCCGCCAGGGGAGCCGCGGCCTCCTCCGGAGTGCCCACCCGCGCCAGTCGTGTCAGTCCGGAGGCAGCCTGCTGCATCACCCGTCCCTCCTCGCCGGCATCAACCACAACCAGACCATCGAGCCTGAGTTCAGCGGCACGGGAGGCCACCTGGCGGTGGAGCTCCAGACTGCTGTCCCCCAGCTCCAACATCGTTCCCAGTACGGCGAAACGACGACCGGGCTGAGAAGCCAACAAATCCAGAGCGGCCAACATCGCCTCAGGGGAGGCGTTGTAGGTCTCATCCAGAACGGTGAGTCCCCCCTGTTGCAAACGTCGGTTGCGTCCCCCGCTCATCGCCACCTGCATGGACTGGAGCTGGGCAATATTCAGCCCGAGCTCCTGCGCAACGGATACGGCAAGCATCAGGTTGCGGGCGTTGTGGAGTCCCTTCAGAGGAAGGGAAAGAGAAACCCCGTTCACCACCAGCTGATCAGCGGCGGCCGATCCAATCAGATCGGCTGGCGGCAGTTCCGGGTTTGTGCTGGGATCATCGGCCAACTGCACCCGGCACACCCGGCCACTCCAGATCGCCGCCAGGGTGGTCTCCAGCAAGGCATCTCCTGCGGGGATCACCACGAGGCCATCCGACTTCAACGCAGCGGTGATCTCGCACTTGGCGGCAGCGATCGCCGCGCGGCTGCCAAGCCGTCCGATGTGGGCGGTGCCGATGTTGGTGATCACGGCAACATCGGGTTCGCAGCAGCGGGACAACCGGGCGATCTCACCGGGGCCGCGCATCCCCATCTCAATCACCACGGCTGCATCTCCAGCAGTCGATTCCAGAACGGTGAGCGGAACACCCACATCATTGTTGTTGTTGCCTTCACTGGCGCAGACGGAACCGAGGGGCGCCAGGGCTGCACGGATCAATTCACGGGTGGTGGTCTTCCCCGCAGAACCAGTCACCGCCACCAGCGGATGGCCGAGGGAACGCCGGTGCAGCAATGCCAGCTGCTGATACGCCACCAGGGTGTCCTCAACGCACCAATGCAGCACCCCCGGCGGCACGGAATGCTCCCAACCGCGGGCCACAACAGCGGCATCGACGCCCTTGTCCGGCAGCTGGGAAAGAAACCGGTGCCCATCGAACCGTTCACCAACCAGGGGCACAAAGAAATCACCGGGGCGGAGCTGACGGCTGTCGGTGCAAACCCTGCCGAGCGGTGCCGATGGTTCCACGCAACCAGCGCGGGGAGCGCCCCAGAGATCGCTCAGCTGCTGCAACAGCAGGGTCATGCCGGTGGGACGTTGTTGAACAGAATCATGCCGTCGCCGACACGGGCTGAGCGAGCGAGCAGACGGTCGTTGCCATTGACCAATCGCAACTCGCCGTAACCCAATCGAAGACTGCGTTCCTGCCAGGTTTGCGCCAGATCCGAACGCTCACTCTCCGCCAGCTGCCACCAGGCTTCCGTCACACGCAGCACGAGGCGATTCTCGGCCGGTTCAGGACGGGCTTCCTCCAGAACACCTTCGGGGGCCGATCCATCCAGGAACAGATCAAGCAGGGGGTCCAGCAACAGAGCAACGGGAGCCTGAGGCTCCTCCGTTACGAGCGTTGGATCTGGCTCAACGGGAGGCAGCGTCTCTGGTGCCGGCAGTTCCCGCACAGGAGTCGGCAGAGCCGGCGCAGCCTGCAACGGCTTCGCCAGAGTCACCTCAGAGGGAATTGGCGGGGCTTCAACCTGGCTGGAGCTTTGTGGGGCTTCCGATTCGGCAGAAGGTCGCTGAACGTTCAACTGCACCCCAGCACTCACCAGCAGGGCCAGGGAAAAGGCCAGCAGCAACGGCCAGAACAGCGGAGCCAGATCCGTGGGCCAGAAGGCAGGAACCGAGAGATCACCCTCTCGGTTCCGACGCCAAAGCTCCCGTGCCCGAAGCCCCAGGTCTGCCCAGAGGGCCCGTAAATTTCGGGCCAGATCCTTCCAGGGGCTGACGTAGGGCGCCGGGAGGTTGGGCAAGGTCAGCCAGCCTTACGGCCGAAGAGACGGTTAAAGGGATTCCGGCTGGGTCCACTGAGCATCGGAGCGTTCGGTGATGCATCCATCTCCCCATCATCGACACGCGAGGGGTCGGCGTCCTGTCCCTGAGAGAACTGCTCCACCAGAGCAGCATCCGGGGTTGGTTCCTTGATGCCGCATACGTCGCGGTACATGGCGTCGTAAGCAGCTGCGGAGCGATCCCAGCTGTAGTCCGTCGTCATTCCACGGCGCTGCAGTTCGGCCCAGCTGTCGCGATGGCGGTAGGCCTCCCAGGCACGAACAAGGGCCGTGTAGAAGTCGATCGGCTCAAAGCGATCGAAACAGAATCCGGTCCCGCTTGCCTCGGCAGGGTTGTGGGGCGGAACGGTGTCCACAAGACCACCCACCTTGCGCACCACCGGGATGGAGCCATAGCGCATGGCATACAGCTGACTGATGCCGCAGGGCTCAAAACGGCTTGGCATCAGGAAGGCATCGCTGCCGGCATAAATCAGACGGGAAAGATCATCGTCGTAGGTGAGAAACACAGCACAGCGACCCGGGTAGCGGGAAGCCAGCTGCCACAGGCCGCTCTCCAGCCCGCGATCACCGGTTCCCAGCACAACGATCTGGGTGTCGGTGTAAGCCAGCAGGCGATCGGCAACCTGCAGCAGCAGATCGACTCCCTTTTGGTCGACAAGGCGACTCACCATGCCGAGAACAAAGGCTTCATCACGCACCTCAAGACCCATCCGCTCCTGCAGGGTCCGTTTGCAAACGGCCTTGCCCGAGAGGTCATCAGCACTGAAATTGGCCGGCAGGGCGCGATCGGTGGCTGGGTTCCAGGCCTCAAGATCGATGCCGTTGAGGATGCCGCGCAATTTGCCCGATATGAAATTCAGGAGGCCATCGAGCTTCTCGCCGTACTCCGCGGTGCGGATCTCCTGGGCATAGGTGGGGGAAACAGCGTTGACCCGCTCGGCGTACAACAGAGCTGCCGCCATCGTGTGATCGCCCTGCATGTACCAGGGGCACCAGGTCATCCGGTCCAGCTTCCAGCGCCAGGGACCTTGATATTTGAGGTTGTGGATGGTGAAGACCGTGCTGATCTCGGGGTCCTGATGCATCCAGACCGGGATCATGCCGGTGTGCCAGTCGTGGCAGTGCAGCACCTGCGGCTTCCAGACATTCCAGGAAAACTCCGCCGCTGCGCTGGCGAAGAAGGTGAAGCGCCAGTCTTCATCCTCACCCCCATACACGCGCTCCGGGTCAAAGACCGGGTGACCCACGAGGTAAATGGTCATCCCGTTGCTGGGATGCTTCGACTCATAAACCGCGAACTCTGTGCCCATGGTCTGGGCCCGCCAGATCGGATCCTCGCTGATCTCAAGGGAGCTCCAGAGCTTGGCGTAGCCCGGCATGATCAAGCGGACGTCATGACCCAATCGGGCCAGGGCCGGCGGCAAGGAACCGACCACATCACCCATTCCCCCCACTTTCACCATCGGTGCGCACTCCGCAGCTGCGAACAGGATGCGCATGGATGAAATCAGCGTTGGCGCGGCGACTTTAGAGGGAAATTCCCGATCTGAAGATCAGGGAAGAACAGTCACGGACGTGCCCGGACGAACATCCCGATACAACCGACTCACATCCTCGTTGTAGAGACGGACACAGCCATGGGAGACCGCTCTGCCGACGGTCCAGCGATGCGGCGTTCCGTGGAAACCGGTGGTGGTGCAGCCCTTGATCGTGATCCAGCTGTCACCGTCATGGGCATCGCGGCCAAGACAATCGCGATGGAAGGCGATCCAATGACTCCCCAATGGATTGTCGGGACCCTGCTGCACCACGCGTTCTCCAGTCACCGGGTGAACCCAGACCGGCCGGTCAATTTTCTCCAGCACCTTGAAACTGCCGGTGGGGGTGTCCCAACCCGGCATGCCGACAGCCACCGGAAACGCCAGGCGGAGATTGCCGTTCTCCAGCAAGAGCAACCGACGTTGTTCTCTGAGCATCACGATGTGGCGCTCAGGCCGCTGACGCAGCTCCAGCGGAACCGATGCCAAAGCCAAAGCCACGGAATCAATCGACGCAGACTTCAGCAGTGGCAGGGGTTCTGGAAGGCTGATCGGAAGCATTGGGTCACGGTAGCCAGCCTGTTTCGGAAAAATTCGGATCCCGTTTCTCCAGAAAAGCGTTGCGCCCCTCCACCGCTTCTTCGGTTCTGTAGAAGAGATGGGTGGCTTGTCCGGCCAGTTCCTGGATTCCAGCCAGGCCATCGGTTTCAGCGTTGAAAGCCGCCTTGAGACAACGAATCGCCGTGGGGCTGTGCTGGAGCACCTCACGGGCCATTTGCACCCCTTCGGCCTGGAGTTGGTCGAGGGGAACAACAGCGTTCACCAGGCCCATGCGCAGGGCCTCCTCCGCGCCATATCGGCGGCAGAGAAACCAGATCTCCCGAGCCTTGCGCTGGCCCACCACCCGAGCCAGATACCCCGCACCGAAGCCACCATCAAAACTGCCGACTCTGGGTCCGGTCTGACCGAAGACAGCGTTGTCAGCCGCGAGGCTGAGGTCGCAGAGGAGATGCAGCACCTGCCCTCCACCGATTGCATAGCCCGCCACCAAAGCGATCACCACCTTGGGCAAGCTGCGGATGATCCGTTGCAGGTCGAGAACATTCAGCCGTGGCAGACCGTCGTCGCCCACGTACCCGCCGTCGCCCCGCACGCTCTGGTCGCCACCGGCACAAAAGGCATGGGCGCCGTCTGGCGCGGGACC
>CAJWLE010000135.1:0-5370 GCA_913042965.1 uncultured Synechococcus sp. | reverse complement strand
CTGCGCGTCGTGGATCTAAACGATACTCGTCGAATGGGTTTACAGGTTGCCAAAGGCTTGGCCGAACGTGGAGTTGTCCGCCTGGTGAGGGTCGCCGCCGGAGTACCCACCTAAATTCCGTCAATTCCGGGGCTGTCCGATGTCCACCCGCCATGCGCGCCGTCGTCGCCTTCTAGCCCTGACCACAAGCTGTGGACTGGGATTGCTCTCCATTGCGATGCCAGCACAGGCTGCAGTGGATGTAGCTCTGGTGAGCGGAGCGTTCCGACGATCGATACAGGTGAGCGATATTTCGCATCTTGCCAAGACGGAAGAAGCCCGGGGATTGCTGGGCGACCTGCTGAAAGTGTCTGATCAGGAGCCAGCTCAGGTTGCCGAGTTGCTCAATAAGAACCTCGATGTTCCTCTGGTTCTCACCAGCAGGTTGATGAACACCCGCATCGGTGAAGCCTTGATCCGCCGGATTGCTCAGATCATCTACCCCCTCTCCACATCAGAAACTTCAGTGAGCGTTCCCGCCATACGGGCCGCAGTCATTGAGGGTCTGCAACGCCCTGAAGGTCTTACCGCGGTCAGTTTCCTGGAGGCCTACCCCAACCCGGTGATGGCTGTGAACCTCCCCGCTCTGTTCGCTGTCATCGAAAAAGCCGAGTCGATTGCAGGGCTGGTGCAGTTTTTCTCGGACTCTCCTCTGGACGGCCTGAAAGAGCCCAAACCCTGAGCCTCTTAGATTTCGACTCAATCTGACCTTCGGCCGGTGCCCCTGTTTCAGAACCTCCGTCGTCGCTTTTCTGCCTCCCCTGTCATGCAGGATTGGCCGGGGTTGATCGAGGCTTACCGAGCTTGGCTTCCGGTAACGGACAGCACCCCGGTCATCACCCTGCGAGAAGGGGCTACTCCCCTGATTCCAGTGCCATCCATTGCTGAGCGGATCGGCAAGGGTGTGAAGGTGTTTGTGAAATACGACGGCCTCAATCCAACGGGATCCTTCAAGGACCGCGGCATGACCATGGCCATCAGCAAGGCCAAAGAAGCTGGTTGCGAAGCGGTGATCTGTGCCAGCACCGGCAACACCAGCGCCGCTGCCGCTGCCTACGCCCGTCGCGGCGGCATGCGGGCCTTCGTGCTGATCCCTGATGGATACGTCGCCCAGGGAAAACTGGCCCAGGCTCTGGTCTATGGAGCAGAGGTACTGGCCATCCGCGGCAATTTCGACCGAGCGTTGGATATCGTCCGAGAGGCGGCGGAAAAATACCCAGTCACCCTGGTGAACTCGGTCAATCCCTATCGCTTACAGGGGCAGAAAACCGCTGCATTTGAAATCGTGGATGCGCTTGGAGACGCCCCTGACTGGCTCTGTATACCAATGGGCAATGCCGGCAATATCACTGCTTACTGGATGGGTTTTCAGGAATATCAACAGGCTGGACGCAGCCGATCCCTGCCTCGAATGATGGGTTTCCAAGCCAGTGGATCAGCACCACTGGTCAACGAGACAACCGTCGAGAATCCCGAAACCATCGCCACTGCGATTCGCATCGGCAATCCGGTGAACCGTGAGAAAGCAATTGCCGCACGCCAGGCCAGCAACGGTGCCTTCCTCGACGTCACCGATGCGGAAATCATCCAGGCCTACAAGCTGCTCGGCGGGGAAGAGGGCATCTTCTGCGAACCCGCCAGTGCCGCCTCAGTTGCGGGCCTGCTGAAACGCAGAGAGGAAGTCCCTACTGGATCCACTGTGGTCTGTGTTCTCACCGGCAACGGCCTCAAAGACCCTGACTGCGCCATCAACAACAACGACGCAGCCTTCCACACCGACCTGAAACCCGATCTCGCCACAGTGGCCGATGTAATGGGGTTCTGACGCGAGACGTTTGAAACGATTGCACCTTGGTCAGCAGTGACCGGTAGCCCCCGATTGGGGGCTTTTTAATGGCTGATCAACACAACCAGCCGACAAAGCGACTGGGGAAGGCCCCAGATAACTCCTTGCACAACCTGGGGAAAGAATGAGCAAAAACAGCTTGTCGAACAGTCCAACGCTTTCCACGAGCTGTGCAGAAGTGGAAAACCCTGCTTTTTTCCCCAAGGCGTGGATTGTTTCCCCCAGAACTAGAGCACTGGAATCCGTTGCAACATCTGGTTTCAAGGCAACTGATCCCCAATTCCCCAAGACCTACTACGACGAATTTATTTTTTTTCTTTCAATACTTAGAACTAAAACAGCCGAGAAACAAAAAGCCTGAACGGAGCCATTGCGCTTCCTTCACCGCTGTGAAACGGTGGGGCACCTCAAGCCATCCGCACGGCTCTTCGATGAAGGTGGTCTGCTCCCAGTCCGAACTCAACGCAGCGCTTCAGCTCGTCAGCCGTGCTGTGGCGACCCGCCCCACCCATCCGGTGCTGGCCAATGTGATGCTCACCGCCGATGCGGGCACAGATCGATTGAGCCTCACCGGTTTTGATCTGAATCTCGGCATTCAGACCTCGCTCTCTGCCAGCGTTGAAACCAGTGGTGCCATCACCCTTCCGGCACGCTTGCTCGGCGAGATTGTGTCTCGCCTGGCCAGTGACTCACCAGTCACTCTCGCCAGTGATGAAAGCGGCGAGCAGGTTCAACTCACAAGTCTGAGTGGCAGCTATCAGATGCGGGGAATGTCCGCCGACGACTTTCCCGAGCTGCCGATGGTGGAGAGCGGCATGACTTTGAAACTTGAAGCGTCTGGTCTGGTGCAGGCCTTGAAAGGAACACTGTTTGCCAGCAGCAGCGACGAAGCCAAGCAATTGCTCACCGGTGTTCACCTCAGTTTCAGCGACCGCAATCTGGAAGCCGCTGCCACCGATGGTCATCGGCTCGCTGTGTTGCAGGTGGATGACGCATTGCAGGTGGCTGCAGATGGCCATGAGGGAGATGACTCCACCTTTGCCGTCACCCTGCCGGCCAGATCATTGCGTGAGGTGGAACGCCTGATGTCGAGTTGGCGGTCCGAAGACCCGGTCAGTCTCTTCTGTGACCGAGGTCAGGTGGTGTTCCTGGCTGCTGATCAGATGGTCACCAGTCGCACCTTGGAAGGCACCTATCCCAATTATCGCCAGTTGATCCCAGATGGTTTCACGCGCAGCCTTGGAATGGATCGACGAGGACTGATCGCAGCTTTGGAGCGGATTGCCGTTCTGGCGGATCAGCACAACAACGTGGTCAAATTCAGCAGCCAACCTGATCAGGGAGTCGTGCTGCTCAGTGCTGATGCTCAGGATGTCGGAAGTGGTTCGGAATCTCTGGCGGCAGAGCTCAGCGGTGATGCCATCCAAATTGCCTTCAACGTTCGTTATTTGCTTGATGGCCTGAAGGCCACTGCTGGTGAAAGGGTGATGCTGCACTGCAATGCACCCACCACTCCCGCGGTCCTTCGTCCTCAGGAGGAAGAAGGTGGCTTCACCTACCTGGTGATGCCGGTTCAGATCCGCTCCTGATGTGACGCTCCCTGATCAGCTGTTGCTCAGTGATCTGCTGAATCACACGGTGCGTTGTGATCTCGGCCTGGATCATGGTCCTGGACTGATGGCTTGGATGCATCCTCCTGTGCATCGTCTGCTCGGTTGGGTCAGTCGTCCTTCCGCGTTGCGGATGAGCCGGGAGGTTTGGCGGTTGGATCAGTGCTGTGGCCTAACGGATCAGCAGGTCTTTGTGCGCGGTGAGCCCGCCAGCACCGATCTTGTGATCCTGGAGCAGCTGCCCACCTTGATGGATGCCGCGTTGCTGGATCGCTACGGCGAACGCATTGGCACTCTTGTCGATTTTGTTTTTGAACCCGCAACCGGTGCGATTCGCCACTACCTGATCGCCCGCAGCGATCCCCGATTGCCCGGGACGTCTCGCTGGCGTCTGTCGCCGGATCGCATCCAGGATCAGCAGGCTGGCGCCGTGAGCACTCGCTTGCAGACCCTCGATGACCTGCCTTTGGCTCGTTCGAGTGTTCGTCAGGACCTGTTACAGCGCACCCAGCGCTGGCGCGATCAGCTTCGGGATATGGGTGATCGGGCTGGCGATCGACTCGAGGGTTGGTTGGAGGACGTTCCCTGGGATGAGCAGGACGAGGAGCGTCGCGTCGAAGTGCGACGGAGTGGAGCAAAGGAGGTCTGGGATGACGATGAGTGGCCGGATCGTCCCCGTCAGCGGGATGAAGACCCCTGGGTTTGATCCCGCTGTCGGCAACACTGGGAGGAGCTTTGGTTCGTCCTGGGTGTCTTCCACTGCATACGACGTCAACGCGGCTTTAAAACAGGAAGGTCTCAAGCCGACGGATTGGGATGAGATCTGCCGGCGACTGAAACGTGAACCCAACCGCGCCGAGCTAGGCATGTTCGGGGTGATGTGGTCTGAGCACTGCTGCTATCGCAATTCACGACCGTTATTGAGCGGCTTTCCGACGGAGGGACCCAGGATTCTGGTGGGCCCCGGTGAAAACGCCGGAGTGGTGGACCTGGGCGATGGCCATCGCCTCGCTTTCAAGATTGAAAGTCATAACCATCCCTCTGCCGTGGAGCCTTTTCAGGGTGCAGCGACCGGTGTAGGGGGAATCCTGCGCGACATCTTCACGATGGGGGCTCGGCCGATTGCATTGCTCAATGCATTGCGTTTCGGCCCGCTGGAAGATCCCGCCAATGTGGGTTTGATCCAGGGAGTCGTGGCCGGGATTGCCCATTACGGCAATTGCGTGGGTGTGCCCACCGTCGGTGGTGAAGTGGCTTTCGATCCCTCCTATTCCGGTAATCCTCTGGTGAATGCGATGGCCCTTGGTCTGATGGAGACCGAGGAGATCGTGAAATCCGGTGCGCAGGGCATTGGTAACCCTGTCGTCTACGTCGGCAGTACAACCGGGCGGGACGGTATGGGGGGTGCCAGCTTTGCCAGCGCGGAGCTCAGTGCTGATTCTCTCGATGATCGTCCAGCGGTTCAGGTGGGTGATCCCTTCCTGGAGAAGGGGCTTATTGAGGCCTGTCTCGAGGCTTTCGCCAGTGGTGATGTGGTCGCTGCTCAAGATATGGGTGCTGCTGGTCTGACTTGTAGTTGTTCCGAAATGGCAGCGAAGGGTGGACTCGGCGTGGAACTGGATCTGGATCGTGTTCCTGCCCGGGAGCAAGGGATGACGGCCTATGAGTTTTTGCTGTCCGAGTCCCAGGAACGGATGCTGTTTGTCGTCAAGGCCGGGCGTGAGGAGGCACTGATGCAGCGATTCCGGCGCTGGGGGTTACAGGCGGCAGTGGTGGGTCGGGTGCTGGAGGAGCCGATCGTGCGGGTGCTTCACCAGGGATCCGTTGCGGCGGAAGTGCCGACCACTGCCCTTGCGGATGACACACCGATCGAGA
>CAJWLE010000134.1:0-5416 GCA_913042965.1 uncultured Synechococcus sp. | reverse complement strand
AGTGGTTCAGAGAACGAAGTCTGCCGGAGCGGAACGACTCAGCCGTTGATCAGCTTTCGCAGACCGGCCTCAAGATCGTTCTGACGCATCAACGCCTCCCCGACAAGCACGGCATCAGCGCCGGCACTCTGAACACGAGACAGATCAGTGCGGGTCAACAGACCCGACTCACTCACCAGAAGGATGTTCTGGTCCTGCAGACGCTGCCCGAACGAGGCTGTGAGGCGCTCGGTCGTGCCCAGGTCAGTTTCAAAAGTCGACAGATCCCGGTTGTTAATCCCAACCAGATCAAAGCCACCGATGCTGAGCACACGTTCCAGCTCATCAGCATCGTGTACTTCGACCAGCACGGCGAGACCCAGGGCAGCCGCCGCTTTCCGCAGGTAGCGAAGATCCTGGTCGCCGAGAATGGCCGCAATCAGTAAAACCGCATCAGCGCCGGCAGCTCTGGCCTGATAAAGCTGATAAGGACTTAAAACGAACTCCTTGCAGAGCAGGGGCAGATCAACCGCCTTGCGGACCTCAACGAGGACATCAAAGCCACCCTGGAAAAAGGTTCTGTCTGTCAGCACCGACAGACAGCTGGCTCCTCCGGCTGCGTAGGCACTTGCAATCGCCACAGGGTCGAAATCCTCACGGATCACTCCTTTGCTGGGGCTGGCCTTTTTGACCTCAGCGATCACCGCGGGTTTAACCGGCGCAGAAGTCAACGCGGCCAGAAAATCCCTAGTGGACGGCAAATCAGCGATCTGTCGTTTGAGATTGTCCAGCGGCACCTTCTGTCGAGCGACCTCAACTTCCCGGTCTTTCTCCCAGACAATCTTTTCGAGGATGTTCCTTGGTTCCTCCTCATCGTGTGGGACGGCGTACTCGAGATAAGAAACACGCACCTTCGGATTGGGTGGACGACGACGGATCTCCATGAATCGATCGGAAGAAACGGGAACAGGAACGGGAAACGGTTCAGGCGACCAGCTGAGATGCAGCTTGCTTGTAAGCAACCTCCACCACCTCACTGAGGGTGGGGTGCGTATGGACCTCCGTTGAAAGCTGTCGAACGCTCTGGCGTCGGGCGACGGCATTCGCCACCTCCTGAATCAGATCAGCGGCATGCAGCCCGTAGATATGAGCACCAAGGACTTCACCACTGGTTTTGTTGAACAGCAGTTTCATCAGTCCATCACTTTCAAGCTCGGCCAGAGCCTTGGAATTGGCTTTGAAATAACTGCGAACGGATCCAAGCTGGAACCCCTGTTCCGCCGCCAGGGTCTTGGCATCGGCCTCACTCATGCCAACGGAGCTGATCTCCGGATGGGTGAAGGTCGCAGCGGGGATGCTGCGGTAATCGATCTGGCGTTGGCGACCAAGAATGTTGTCGACAGCAACGGATCCTTGGGCGGCGGCGGTGTGCGCCAGCATCAGCTTTCCGGTTACATCACCCACCGCCCAGAGATGCGGCACGGGCTGGTCATTCACCAGCACGCGCATGGTGTCGTCGATCGGGAGGAAACCACGGTTGGTCTCGATCCCAAGGGACTCCAGATTGAGTCCTTTGCTGCTGGGAACACGCCCCGTGGCCACCAAAACAGCATCCACCTCCAGCGTCTCCACCAGCTCACGGCTGTTGAAGTCGGCCAGTTCAATCTGAACAGGGCAACCAGGGGTGACCTTGCGAGCCAGCAGACCGGAACGGGCGTCGATATCGCGGCTGTCAATCAAGTGGCGGCCGGCGATCTTTGCAATATCCGGATCGAAGGTGGGCATCACCTTGTCCATCGCTTCGATCATCGTCACCTCACAACCCAGGGCCGTGTAGACGTCTGCGAATTCGAGGCCGATGTAGCCACTGCCGATGATCGCAATCCAGCGGGGCAGCCACTCGAGATTGATCGCTTCATCACTGGTGAACACAGTGCGTCCGTCGGTCTCAATGCCAGGCGGCACGAAGGGATCCGAGCCCGTGGCAATGATCACGTCCTTGGCATTGAGCACCCTGTCAACACCGCTTGGCTCGCGCAAACCAACGCGTTGGGCCCCTTCCAGCCGACCCTGGCCGCGAAGGATGGTGACGCCAGCCCGTTCCAGACTCTTGGTGAGATTCGCCCGGATCGTCTGCACCAATTGATTGGCATGGTCTGCGATCTTCTGGCGCTCAAAACGCACCGGTGCCGCGTGAATTCCAAAACTGGAGAGATGGCGATCGTCGGCCAGCTCACGCACTTTGCCGCTGGCTGCCAGCAGAGCCTTCGAGGGAACGCAACCGCGGTTCACGCAGGTGCCACCCATATCCCGCGACTCGACAATGGCCGTCTTGAGCCCATGCTCTGCGGCGTGTTTGGCGGCATCAAACCCCCCATAACCTGCGCCGATGACGATGACGTCGTAGTCGAAGCTGGCGTCGCTCACCCGGACTGCTGCGTTGTGCGCGCCATTGTCGCTCGCCGACGCTCCAACAGGAGGGGCACCGCGGCAGCGGCCACGTTGAGGGATTCAACCCGAGGGCTGTGCGGAAGTGTCACCGCATGGGTGCAGCAGGCCTGAAGCCTGGGGTGCAGGCCTGCGCCTTCCGTTCCGAGGACCAGGGCGGTCGGGAGTGTCCAGTCGAGCTCCCAGTACGGAATCGGTAGGAGCAACCCCTTCGCGTCAGGCACCAGGGTTGCCACCACCTGAAACTGTTGGTGCACCAGCTCCATCAGCTTCTGCTCCATGCGTTCAACGGCTTGCTCACCATCCGGTCCAAAGCGATGGTGCGGAAGCTGGAGCAGGCTTCCCGAGGATGCCCTTAAAACCTTTGGGCTCAAGGGATCGGCCCCAGCCCCCAGCCACACGGCTTCAACATCGGCCGCCAGGGCCGTTCGAAGCAACGTGCCGAGATTGCCGGGATCCTGGATCCGATCCAACAACAGCAGAAAGCTGGCTTGAAGCGAAGGTGATGGGAAACACTCCAGTGGACAAAGACAAGCCACACCGTCTGGAGTCACCGTGCTGAGCCCCGACCGCAACACCTCTTCGGTGACGCGGCGGATAGGGATCTGAGGATCGAGGCTCCCCAGAAGCTGGGAATGGCGTTCAATCCAGGGATCCGTGGCAATCACTTCATGGAGCTCAGCCCCCTGCAGCAGCTGTTCCTGCAGAAGGTGAGTTCCTTCCAGCAGCACCATGCCCTCACGTTCCCGTCCTGCACGGGTCGCCAGCGAACGAAGCCGGCGCACCAGGGGATTACGACGGCTGCTGATCAGAAGGTCGGGGACCACTCGAAAATCGTTCAGAAACTGGAGTGTTTACGTACTTTCAACTCTTTATGAACAGTTAGATCCTCACCTTCCAGATCCAAACCATTGATGGCGGCAATTTCTCCTTTGATTCCTTCTGCTGCAAGATTTTCAATCAACTTTTTGATCACCTGGTCTTCGACTGTGGCGTGGTCGATGGAATCAGGCGTCAGTCTCTCTAAAAATTTCCCAACCTTGGAGGCAACAACCTCTGAGGCGTTTGAGATTTTGAGAACAATCATTCCGGACCTGAGAGAACCTGTCCGAAGCGTATGCGGATGGGGAGACTTGAACTCCCACGATGTTGCCACCACTAGTACCTGAAACTAGCGCGTCTACCAATTCCGCCACATCCGCTGGCGTGGGTCGCTCATGCGACGTGACGACATTACGGCATCACCCTCCAGCAGGAGTGGGCGAAGAATGTAACTGTTGAAACCAGTTTCAGTGGCGGACGTCTAGACGGTCTCAAAGGTCAACGTCACAATGACTTCGTCGAGTAGTCAGCGGTTGATGATGGGCCCTGCAACCGCATCTCAGAACGGTCTCAAAGAGCGCCTTGCTGTTCGAGGAGGAAAAACCCTTTCGGGAACATTGAAGGTTAGCGGCGCGAAGAATTCGGCTCTGGTTCTGATGACGGCCAGCTTGCTGACCAGTGATGTAGTTGAGCTGTGCAATATCCCCGAGTTAACGGATATCGCAGGAATGGTCGACATCCTTCGATGCCTGGGTGTGCAGGTTGAACGCAGCGGGGATCGGATTCGACTCCAGGCTGATCTACTCAGCAGTGCTGAGCCCCCCTACGAACTGGTTAACAGCTTGCGAGCCAGTTTTTTCAGCATCGGTCCTCTGCTTGGTCGACTCGGGCAGGCCAAGGTCCCACTGCCGGGTGGATGTCGCATCGGAGCACGTCCCGTGGTTGAACACATCCGGGGACTTAAAGCTCTCGGAGCTCAGGTCAGTGTTGAACATGGCAGCGTCAATGCAGCCGTTCCCGGTGCGCAGCCACGCCTCAAAGCAGCTCCCATCATTCTCGATTGTCCAAGCGTTGGTGCAACAGAAACCGTTCTGATGGCAGCAGTGCTGGCCAGCGGCACAACAACCATCGAAAACGCGGCACAGGAACCCGAAGTTCAGGACCTGGCCCAGCTGCTCAATGCCATGGGCGCTGAGATCACAGGTGCCGGTGGACC
Organism: uncultured Synechococcus sp.; assembly: GCA_913042965.1. Classification (GTDB taxonomy): domain Bacteria; phylum Cyanobacteriota; class Cyanobacteriia; order PCC-6307; family Cyanobiaceae; genus Parasynechococcus. The sequence goes on along the minus strand of CAJWLE010000134.1, from coordinate 951 downwards.
TGTGATCACGGTGAAAGGTGTTGAGCGACTGCACGGTGTGCGGAACTATTCGGTCATCCCGGACCGGATCGAAGCCGGTACTTTTCTGATTGCAGCAGCCATCACGGGATCCGCGATGCGCGTTGAGCCGGTGATTCCCGAACACCTCAATTCAGTTCTTCAAAAATTGCGCGACTGCGGTTGCCGACTTGATATCGATGACACCGGGATATCGATCACCCCTGGACAATTGCAAGCTGTCGATATCACAACCCAACCCTTCCCTGGATTCCCGACTGACCTTCAGGCCCCATTTATGGCCTTGATGACAGTGGCTCAGGGAACCAGCGTCATCACCGAGAAAATTTATGAAAATCGCTTGCAGCACATTGCCGAACTGCAGCGAATGGGAGCGTCAATTCGCGTTGAGGGCAGCACCGCGATTGTTGAAGGGGTCCCTCAACTCAGTGGAGCACCGGTGATCGGAAGTGACCTGAGAGCATCAGCCGCCATGGTTCTGGCGGGACTCAGCGCGAAGGGAGTGACCCATGTGTCCGGCCTGTCACACCTTGACAGGGGCTACGACAACATCGAACGGAAATTGAGTTCCGTTGGCGCTGACATCGAACGACAAGAAATCAAGTTCACAGATATAAAGAAATCAAGCTGAATATCCATCCATTCAGACTTTTTGGGGATCCTTCGTTCTTTGCCGATGGGCTCCACTGTTGCTAAAAACGTCGTTTGGTGTGTACAGTGAATGACCCCACGCAGGCGTGGCGGAATTGGTAGACGCAGCGCACTCAAAATGCGCCGACTTCGGTCTTGCGAGTTCAAGTCTCGCCGCCTGTATTTGATGAATTGACCTCCCAATCAGTGATTTGATTACTGTGAATGGGATCGCTGCAATTTTTATATTTTCCAATCAATTTTACATCAATAGAAGAAATTAATTCATGAATTCCAGCCAAA
>CAJWLE010000133.1:0-5420 GCA_913042965.1 uncultured Synechococcus sp. | reverse complement strand
CCCTGCTGACGACCTGACCGCCCCCGCGCCGGCCACAACGTTCGCTCACCTCGATGCCACAACGGTTCTGAACCGTGCCCTGGCCTCGAAGGGCATCTACCCCGCTGTGGATCCTCTGGACTCCACCAGCACCATGCTCCAGCCCGCTGTTGTGGGCGATGAGCACTACCGCACCGCCCGTGCCGTTCAGTCGACCCTCCAGCGCTACAAAGAGCTGCAGGACATCATTGCCATTCTTGGCCTCGATGAACTCTCAGAAGACGATCGTCAAACCGTGGATCGCGCCCGCAAGGTTGAGAAATTCCTTTCCCAGCCCTTCTTTGTCGCTGAAATCTTCACCGGCATGCCCGGCAAGTACGTGAAGCTGGAAGACACGATCACCGGCTTCAACCAGATTCTTTCCGGAGAGCTGGACAACCTTCCAGAGGGTGCCTTCTATCTCGTAGGCAACATCGATGAAGTAAAGGCCAAGGCTGAAAAGATTGCCGCAGAAGCCAAGTGATCGTGTCGGGGGTGTGAATCACGCCCCCGTTCACTTGTGATCCTCCGTTCGTTCTCTTTTTCTCAGCAAGGTCCATGTCCCTCACCCTCCGCGTGCTGGCACCCGACCAGAACGTCTTTGATGGCAGCGCCGATGAGGTGATTCTGCCAAGCACCACTGGCCAGCTCGGCATTTTGCCTGGTCATATTTCTCTGCTGACCGCCATTGATGTTGGTGTTCTGCGGGTCCGCAGCAACAGCTCCTGGAGCTCCATCGCATTGATGGGGGGGTTTGCTGAGGTGGACGCTGATGAAGTCACCGTTCTGGTGAACAATGCCGAATTAGGCAGCGCCATTGATGGCAACGCAGCTGAAGCAGATTTCCAGAAAGTCAGCTCAGCGGTTGCGGGCATGGAAAACCAACCGGCATCGCCTGAAAAGCTCAAGGCTCAGCAACAGCTCAATAGGGCCAGAGCACGGATGCAAGCCAGCAAGGCCGCTGAATGATCAACACACATCTCTTTTGATGGGTGTTTTTCATTTGAAGCAAGACAACCGAGGCATACGCCTCGGTTTTTTAATGCCGATGCTCGAGCTTGTTTCTCAGCTTTCGAACGGCAAGGAGAAATGTTGGACCAAAAAAAAACCCCACCATTCGGCGGGGGAGAAAGTGAATAGGTTTTGAAGCTCAAGCGGTACCGCAGAAGGTGACTTCGGGGAACTTGGCCTTCGCCTCTTCCAGGCTCTTGCCTTTGCCCTCTTCCTGCCAGTAGTTGATCACCTCGGTGGCCTGATTGAGCACTTCAACACGCTCGTTATCGGTGATCCAGCTCTTGCCTTCCAACTCGGTCTTCAGGGTTTCCCAGGCATCTTCACGGGGCCAGAAGAAATAAGACGTCAGGGGGCTTGGACCGCCACCCACGATCTGGTCCACCGCCAAAGCGACGTTGTCAGGCAGCCAGAGAATTTTCAGAAGGAAGCGACCTTCATCAGCCTTGGGCGTATAGCCGGAGGGAACACCATCGGCGTCGATGGTGGCCGATGCCAGAGCTGCAGCAGCACCGCGCAGCACCGGACGGCCCTCGCCCTCACCTGAGGGCTTTTCAGTGGAATTGCTATCAGCTGCCTGGGTGGCGCCTTCAACCGCGTCGGCGGCCGGAGTCGTGACCTCCTGGTCGGTGGGGGCAGCGCCTTCGGTGACCGTCATGGTGTCAGCGCTCAAGTCAAAACAACAAAGAACTAACCTACCAGCCGCTCACCACCTGATATCTGGATAAGCCCCGCATCCTGCTGTTCGATATCGACGGTGTGATCCGCGATGTCGCTGGCAGCTATCGGCGCGCTCTGCAGGAGACGGTTCAGCACTACAGCAGCTGGCGCCCAAGCCCCCAGGAGATCGATGCCTTAAAGGGGGAAGGGACATGGAACAACGACTGGGACGCCAGCCTGGAGTTGCTTCGCCGCCATGGCGGCGATCTCCCGGAAAGGGGTGATTTGATCGATGTGTTCAGCGGTTATTACTTCGGCGGGGATCCTGAGGGTGATCCCAGCGAATGGACAGGTTTCATCGGTGATGAACCGCTGCTGGTGGAGCCGACCTTTTTTGAGGAACTCTCCAGCCGAGGAGTCCGCTGGGGATTCGTCAGCGGAGCCGAACCGCCCTCGGCTCGGTACGTGTTGCAACAGCGACTGGGCCTCAACGATCCAGCCTTGATTGCCATGGGAGATGCCCCCGACAAGCCAGATCCGACAGGACTCCTGAGCCTGGCGGCAACCTTGACGGCGGGAGAGACCCCGGAATGGATCGCTTACATCGGCGACACCGTGGCGGATGTGCAAACCGTGCTCAGAGCGCGCGAGCGTCGGCCAGACTTGTCCTGGCGCAGTGTTGGGGTGGCACCTCCCCATGTGGAGAACGTGACGGCCTATCACCAGCAACTGCTCGATGCCGGTGCCGACTTCATTGTGGGAACGACGCGGGAATTGCTCCCGACCCTGATCAACTGACCCGATGGTGCGCCTGCTTCTACCGATCCTGATCGGGCTCATCGCACTGGTTTCGATCGAATTCAGCGGAGTGATGGCCTGGTTGCTGGTGCAACCCACCGGCATCGTTCTCACTGGGCTCGGACTGCTCAGCGGTGTGGTGCTGTTGCTCTCCAAAAGCGTGGCAAACCAGGCCGATCGCGTCGCGGAACTGATCGGCCAGCCCTACGGAACGCTGGTGCTGACCGGAGCGGTGATGACGATCGAACTTGCCCTTGTGGCCAGCACCATGCTCACTGGGGAGAGCAATCCAACCCTGGCCAGGGATTCAATGTTCTCGGTGGTGATGATCGCCCTGACCGGCGTCACCGGACTGTGCAATGTTCTGGCCGCCGTGCGACGGGGAGCGCTGGGACGAGATGGGCAGGTGGACACCAGCCAGATGGCGGCCCCCAATCTGCTTGGCGCGCTGACCTACTGGGATCTGATCAGCACCATGTGCGTGCTGGCGCTGGTGATTCCCAACTTCAGCCGCAGCACCACTGAGGCCAACTTCAGCACTCCGGTGAACGTGGTGCTCTCCGTTGTGGCCTTCGGGGTTTACGCCATCTTCCTGACGGCTCAGATGGGTCGCTACCGCAACCTTTACACCGAGCGGGAAAGCCTGGTCATCGCCGTGGAGGGGGGTGGCGAAACGTCTGAGGCTGAAGGCAGCCATCTCCCGCTCTGGAAGGCCGCAATCCTGCTGGTGGTCGGACTTCTGGTGGTGTGCCTGATCGCTGAATCCATGGGTCAGCTGATCGAAACAGGTATCACCGATCTCGGCTTGCCCAATTCGCTGGCCGGGGTGCTGGTGGCCATGCTGATTCTGGCGCCGGAGGCACTCAACGCGATTCAGGCCGCATCACAAGGGGAAGTGCAGCGTTCAATCAACACGCTGTACGGCTCGGTCGTGGCCACGGTGAGCCTCACCGTTCCTGCCGTGCTGGTGCTGGGGGAGATCACTGGAACCAACGTGATCCTGGGCCTGGAACCCTTCGAGATGGTGCTCCTCGCCCTGACCTTGATCCTGAGCTACCCCCATGCTCGACTCACCGGGATCGAAGGACTGATGAAACTGGTGATTTTTCTGTTCTGGATCCTGCTGCAGGTGGCCTAATGCCGTTCCATCGCCGCCAGGCTCTTCTGAGCGGCAGCGGTGAGCACCTCATGGCCTGACTCAGTCACGGCGACATCGTCTTCAATTCGGATGCCGATGCCCTTCCAACGATCATCGATCACCGGCTGGCCCTCGGGCACTGCCAGCCGATCACTCACGTACAACCCTGGTTCCACGGTGAGGACCATCCCTGGCTGAAGCGTGGCGGGCTGCTCACCGAGGCGATAGGCCCCAACATCGTGCACATCCAACCCAAGCCAGTGGCCCGTGCGGTGCATGTACAGGTGGCGATAAGCCCCCTGTTCAATCAGCCCATCGACATCCCCCAACAACAAGCCAAGATCCACCAGGCCCTCAACCAACACCCGGAGAGCGGTGGCATGCACCTGTTCAGCATTGCCGCCTGGACGGACCGCCTCCACAGCAGCCTCCTGGGACGCAAGCACAACGCCGTAGAGCTCACGTTGCTCGGCTGAGAAACGCCCGTTCACAGGGAAGGTGCGGGTGATGTCGCCGTTGTAGTAATCGTCCACGGAGCAGCCAGCGTCGATCAGCAGCAGGTCGCCGTCCTGCAGCTGTGCTGTGTTGGCGGTGTAGTGCAGCACGCAAGCGTTGTCCCCCCCGGCAACGATGGAGCCATAGGCCGGACCCCTGGCACCGGCAGCGCGGAAGTGGGCCTCAATGGCAGCTTGCACCTCAGCCTCGTTCATCCCAGGCTGCGTCATCGAACGGGCGAGTTCGTGGGCCTCAGCAGAGATGCGGCAGGCCTCGCGCAGACGCTGCAGTTCATGCCCCTCCTTCACCAGACGCAGGCGATGCAGGATCGGCGTCGGCGCCACCAGCCCCAGGGCTGCAACCCCCGCGCGGGCATAGCTGTCGAGCTGACGGCCCCAGGCGGACAGCACCAACGGCTCGACGACGGGATGACGGCCCACGCGGAAGGCGATGGCTTCTGCACCGACGAGATAACCGGGCAAGAGGGAGCTGAGCTGATCGAGGGGGTGGGCGATGTCTGCGCCATAGCGCTCCACAGCCCCTTCTGTGCCCCAACGGAAACCCGTCCACACCTCTGCGGCAGGGTCCTTGGGGTGCACAAACAGCACGAACCGCTCTCCCTCCGGACGATGGGGGAGGAGCAGTGCAACCGCATCCGGCTCGTCAAACCCGGTGAGATAAAAGAAATCGCTGTCCTGCCGAAAGGGCCACTCGCAGTCAGCGTGGTGCGTGGCCAGTGCCGCAGCGGGAATCACCGCAGCAGCCGCACCCAGCTGATCGAGGAACCGCTGCCGGCGACTGGCATGAATGCTGGGATCGAACTGGGTCAAACCGCTCCAGGCCTCAGCTGATCAGGATGGCAGCTCAGCTGGTCCATCTGAAAAGCCTCGATACGATGACAACCACAACGAATGGCCATGAGCTCCGACCTGCTGCTGCTGGTGCTGCTGGTGTTGTTGGTGTTGGTTGGATCTGCGCTGTGCTCCGGTGTGGAGGCAGCGCTGCTGACGGTTAATCCGATCAAGGTGCATGAGCTGGCGGCCCGCAGCAGACCGATTGCTGGAGCCAGGCGCTTGGCAAAGCTGCGGCAGCGGCTTGGCCGCACCCTTTCGGTGCTGGTGATTGCCAACAACGGTTTCAACATCTTCGGCAGCCTGATGCTGGGGGGATATGCCGCATGGGTGTTCGAACAACGGGGCATTGGCAGCGGAGCACTGCCGCTGTTCTCCATCGGCCTCACCGTGCTGGTGATGCTGTTGGGAGAAATCCTGCCGAAATCACTCGGCAGCCGCATGGCCCT
>CAJWLE010000132.1:0-5430 GCA_913042965.1 uncultured Synechococcus sp. | reverse complement strand
CGGCGCTAGCGGCTGTCGTCTGCAGTGCTTCGTGGTGCGGCAGCAAATCGAGTTCTGGAAGAGAGAGCTCTCCCCCCGTCAGAGCAGCCACCTCACGGGCGATCCCCACCATCGACAGACCATCAGGTCGGTTCGCTGTGATCGCAAGGTCGAGAACAGTGTCATCCAGGCCGAGCACTGCGGCAACAGGCTGGCCGAGGGCGGGGAGATCGGTCTCGAGTTGATCCAGCACCGCAATGCCATCGGATTCACTGGTCAGACCCAGTTCCGACAACGAGCAGATCATGCCGTTGCTGGCAACCCCGCGCAGCTCTCCGGCTTTGATCGTCAGCTTGGCTGAGGGCAGTACAGCTCCGACCATGGCCACAGGCACGTGGATGCCCGCCCGCACATTTGCAGCACCGCAAACGATCTGGATCGGTTCCGGGCCGCCCACATCCACCTGGCAGACACTCAGTTTGTCGGCATTCGGATGTTTGTCCTTCTCCTTCACGAACCCGATCACCACCCCCTGAGCCAGGGCGGAAAGATCGTCGATCTCCTCTTCCTCGAAGCCGGCCATTGACAGTCGTTGAGCCAGCTCCTGCACAGGCTCGGTCACCTGGACGAGTTCATTCAGCCAGGACAGGGAGACCCGCATGAGGAGCGCGAGAACGGCGCGTGATCTTAGGAAGTGCTTGGTGAAGGGCCACGGTTCGTCGCCAGGTAAGCTCTTTGTTTGTCAATTCGCTTCGCACCTGCGGCGCTACGTCCTTTATGGCCAAGAACAAGGGCGTCCGGATCGTTGTCACCCTCGAGTGCACCGAATGCCGGTCCGTTCCCGCTTCCGAAAAGCGCTCTCCGGGCGTGTCCCGTTACACGACTGAGAAGAATCGCCGGAACACCACTGAAAGGCTTGAGCTGATGAAGTTCTGCCCTCAACTCAACAAGATGACTCTCCATAAGGAGATCAAGTGAGCCCGTTGCTCACACCGCTTTTCAACTGTTCCTGATTCATGTCCAGCTCCTTCTTCAAGAAGCGTCTTTCCCCGATCAAGCCCGGCGATCCCATCGATTACAAGGATGTGGATCTGCTGAAGAAGTTCATCACTGAACGCGGCAAGATTCTTCCCCGTCGTCTGACCGGTCTGACGGCAAAACAACAGCGCGATCTCACCAATGCGGTGAAGCGTGCTCGAATTGTGGCTCTGCTGCCCTTCGTCAATCCCGAGGGTTGACCCTGCCTCGTTGAACCAGTCCTTCCATCCCGGGGACACCGTTGCGGTTGTCCTCAAGGGTTCACCACTCATCGGCCGTCTTCTGTCCATCAAGGGCAGCAAGGCGGTTGTTTCATTTGGAGGTCAACGACGCGACCAGGACTTGCCTCTGCGGGAGTTGGTTCCCGTTGATTCCACTGGAGAACTGTCCTCCCAGCCTCTGCCCTCTCCAGAGGAGGTTCCATCCTTCGCTCCGACATCGCGGAACCTCATCGAAGCCTGGCAGCTTCTCGTTGAAGACGGGACCGAGGGGAGTTCAAGGCTGACCCTGATCGAGTTCTGCGAGCTGCTCCAGGACCCGATTTCCCTGCCGGGGATAGCTGCTGTATGGACCTGGTTGCAGGAACCTCAGTCCCTGTTCCGCTGGCGACGCGATCGTCTCGTCCAACCCCTAACCGCTGATGAGCGCGTCCGTTTGCGGCAGCAACGCCGTTCCGAACGTCAGGCTGTTCAGCATGAGCAGCGTCAGTTGGAGTTGCTGCGTCGTCAACACCCATGGACTGAACAGGAACGTGAAGCAATCGATCCGCAGTGGTGGGTGTTGATCGAGCACTGGCTCACCCTGTTGTGCACTCAGCCGGCCGCGGTCAGCGAGGACCCTGATCTGAAGCGATGGTCGGCTTCCCTGCAAATCGGGAGTGAGGCCGCCGACCTTCGTCAGTGGCTGGTGGTGCGTGGTGTTCTGGATCCGGACCAACCGCTCAGTCTCAGCAACAGCCCGTGGTCCAGGCACTTTCCCTTGGCATTGGAGCAGGAGGCAGAGCGGCTGGTTGCCCTGGCTGATTCCGATCGTCCTGGAGACGCACAGCGACTGGATCTCACCGGTCTTGCCAGTTACAGCCTCGATGATTCAGGCACTCGGGAAATCGATGATGCACTCTCTTACGAACAATGTGATGACGGCTGCTGGATTTGGATTCACATTGCCGATCCAGCCCGTCTGATCGATTCAGGATCGCCGCTGGATCTCGAGGCCAAACGACGGGGCACAAGCCTGTATCTGGCGGATGGCGTCATACCGATGCTTCCTCTCAGTCTTGCGGCGGGACCGTTAAGCCTTCGTGCAGGCCAACAGTGTGCGGCTTTGAGTGTTGCTGTTCAGCTGGATGAAAGTGGTGAGGTCGCCGCTCATCGCATTGTTCGCAGCTGGATCCGGCCGCGATATGGCCTGACCTACGCCGATGGTGATGAACTGATCGAACTGGCTCCTCCGGGGGATGAATCCCTGGCGGATCTGGCCAATCTCATGAACCGACGTCATCGCTGGCGTCGATCCCGGGGTGCGGTTTTGTTCGATCGACCCGAAGGACGGTTTCGTCTGCGAGACGGTGAGCTGGAGGTTCATGTGACCGAACCCTCGCCGGCCAGGCTGCTGGTCAGTGAAGCCATGCTGCTGATGGGTTCGGTTGTGGCCGGCTTTGGTCAGGAGCAGGGATTGGCCCTTCCGTTTCGTAGTCAGCCCATGGCAACCCTGCCGACAACGGAGGAGCTGGAGCGGATTCCAGAGGGACCTGCTCAGGATGCAGCCATCAAACGCTGTTTAAGTCGCGGTGTTCAAGGCACGCGTCCGATGCCCCACTTCAGCCTTGGGCTTCCGTCCTATGTGCAGGCCACGTCGCCGATTCGCCGTTACGCCGATCTCGTGACCCACCGACAGATCCTTGCCCAGCTCGCGGGAACGGCGGTGCTTCCGGAGGAACGGCTTGGGGAACTGATCGATGACCTCGATGATCCCCTGCGTCAATCCATCCAGATCGCCCGGGAAGATCAGCGCCACTGGCAGCAGGTCTGGTTGGCTCGCCACCGTGACCAGAGCTGGTCGGTCATCTTCCTGCGTTGGCTGAGACCCCAGGAGCGTCTGGCCCTTGTTCATGTGTCAGACCTGGCGATGGATCTGGTGGGTGTTGCTCAGGGAACGGACCCCACCCCTGGTCAGACCCTGTCCATGACCGTGGCGCATGTGGACCCTGATCGGGGGGAACTGCAGCTTCAGTTCGCCTGATCAAGAACCCGCAGCACCCTCCACCATGCTCCCCAGGGATTTTCCGTGGCGATCAGTCGGACCCGCGTGTTGTTGGGCAGTTGAGAGAGGCAGCGCTCAACCCCAGGTTCCAGGGTGATCAAGTTGAGGAGGTCCATCCCCCTCTGGAGCTGATAACTCTGATCATCGTTCCGTAGCAGGCGACCAGAAATTTCCGCAGCCCTTGGTTCAAGCGGTGTCTGGTCGGCTCGGGGGAGCTCCAACCCATGCCGTGCCGCCTGTTCCAACAGTCCTTCCCCATCGACTGAATCGAGATGATTCAGAGCCTGCATCTGCGCGTCGCGCCAGTGGGGATGCCATCCCGGCCATTCCCAGAGGGGCACGACAGCAGCCGGCGCGACTGGGTCGTTGATCAGCCGCTGCTGAATGGTGTCAACACGAAGATCCGACGGATCGAGACGCTGATGCAAGGCCATGGCTGCGGCCAGACCGGCCGCCTGACCAATGTTGAGAATCAGCGGCTGAAGCCGTGTCGCACCATTGGCCATGTGGCTGACGCTGAAACATTTGTCAGCCGCCAGCAGATTGGAGATGCTGTCGCTCAGCAGGGCCTCAAAGGGGATGCAGAACGGTGTACCCGTCCAGCGACCACCCCATCGACAGCTTTTGGGGGCCAAAGGCCAGTCATCGCCTGGATAATGATGATCATTGGCATAGGTGCCGATGGCGATGCTTTGTGCATTCAAGGGTGCGCGACGTGCACCATCAGCCACCGGCAACAGATCCAGTTCCGTGACAGTCGCTCGTCCTCGAAGCCGGCGACCTTCTCTCCAGTAAGGCATCAATGCCAAAGAAGGGTTGATTGAGGGGAACGCATCGGCTGCGGTCAACCAACCACCACTGCACCGCTCCAGTTCCCGTAAAAACATGCAGCTGTGCTCCTGCATCTCCGCCGCAAGCGAGGCTCTCTGGTCTGCTTCCGGGGAAATGCAGCGCTGCAGACCCTGATGCCAGTCATTGCCGTTCAACGGCCAATTCAGCATCAACAAACCACCCGGCAGGCGTCCATAGGTGAGAGTCCGCTCCAACCCAAAGCGTTTCGAGCACCGTTCGAAGGGTGGTGCCGGTGTATGGGGGAATTGCGCTGGCCGATCCCCTCTCAGCTGGCCCATCACGACCCATGTGGGTGACTGGACCGGTTGTTCAGCGAAAAAGTTCTCCAGATCGAGGCGTTTCTGATCGGGGGCACTGGGCTCATTCCAGGTTTCCTTTGATTCCCACCCCCAGCGAAAAGCAGCATCAGCCATCGCGATCAGATCACCGAGGTCGCTGCCATCGATCCACTGCGTTCCATGAATCGTCTCGATCGAGCCATCGCAGTCCACCCGGATGGACTGGATGCGATCACCTTTGCGCCGCACATCCAACAATTCGCAGCCGTTCCACCACTTCAGGGATGGCAACTGCATCACCCATTGCTGCAGCAGCTTTTCGGCCTGTTCCGGTCGGAACCCGAAGCAACTCACCCAGTTGTGATCCAGTCCCTCGCTGGATTCGAGGGCGAGGGTTCGAATGAACTGTCCCCAAAGACCGGTCTGCCAACAGCTGATTTCATGGCCGTCTGGAGCACACACTCCAGCGGAACTGAGCATTCCTCCCAACCATGGGCCAGGCGTCAGCAGCAGTGTCTTGGCCCCACTGCGGGCTGCCTGAACTGCTGCGGCTGCACCACCGGTCCCTCCCCCCCAGACCACAACGTCCCAGCTCATCGTTCGGTGTTGATGAGCAGGACGTTGATCATGGGCGTCGATGGGGACTGTCGTTAGGATCCGGCGTCGCGTCGTGCGGCTGAGATCCGAACACCAAGATGCCTTACACCCTCACGACGCCGCTCTATTACGTCAACGATCGCCCTCATCTGGGAAGCACCTACACGACCATCGCCTGCGATGCCCTGGCGCGCTACCGGCGCCTGACAGGGGAGACGGTGACCTTCATTACGGGGGTTGATGAGCACGGGCAGAAGATTCAGCGCACCGCCGAGGCGAAGAATCAGAGTCCTCAGGATCACTGTGATGCGATCAGTGACACCTACCGCGAGCTCTGGAAACGCTGGGGCATCAGCCTGGATCGCTTTGTTCGCACCACCGACAAGCGCCATCTGAGGCTCGTTGAGCAGTTTTACGGGCGGGT
>CAJWLE010000131.1:0-5560 GCA_913042965.1 uncultured Synechococcus sp. | reverse complement strand
CACCCGAGCGATGGTGCAGCGCGTGACGGTTGATGCTGACGGTGAATTTGTGGTCGAAGGCCGCGGCCTGGAGGAACCATTGAGGGCGCGCAGGCTGATGCTTGCGACCGGTGGCCATCCAAGCGGTCGGACGATGGCCGAGGAACTCGGTCATCAGGTAGTCCCCCCGGTACCGTCGTTGTTCAGCCTGTCGCTTCAGGACAAGGTGCTGACCGCGTGCAGCGGCATCGCCATTGATGATGTGGGCCTTGATCTGAGGCTGGGTGATCAGCGCTTCCGGCAGATCGGGCGAGTGCTAATCACCCATCGCGGTCTGAGCGGTCCTGCCACGCTGCGGCTTTCAGCGTTTGCCGCCAGGGCCCTGCATCAAACCCATTACAAGGGCGTGCTGAAGGTGGACTGGAGTGCAGGCCTCGGTCGTTCGGGTGTCGAGCAGCGACTTCAGCAGTGGCGACAGGATCAGGCCTCGCGCACGCTCTCTGCTTCAAGGCCGTTCGACCATCTGCCTCGACGCCTCTGGCAGGCCTTCCTGGCCATGACGGGATCGGACCCAGAGCGACGTTGGGCGGAACTGCCGTTGAAGGCAGAGCGCCGCCTTGTCGAAATCCTGTGTGCCCAGCGGCTGGAGATCAAGGGCCGTGGTCCTTTCGGCGAGGAGTTCGTCATCGCCGGTGGTGTGGATCTGGGGGAGGTGAATCTGGCCAGTATGGAAAGCCGTCGTTGTCCGGGTCTGTATCTGGCCGGAGAACTCCTGGATGTGGATGGGGTGACCGGCGGTTTCAACTTCCAGGCCTGCTGGAGCGGGGGCTGGCTGGCTGGTCAGGCGGTTGCGGAAGCCGTTACTGGATCTGGTCGAACACGGTGAACATCGGCAGATACATCGCCAAAAGAATGGATCCCACGATGCCGCCCACCACCACGATCATCGCTGGTTCCAGCATCGAGGTCAGGGCTTTCACCATGGTCCCTACCTCGTCTTCGTAGAAATCGGCGACCTTGCTCAGCATCCGGTCCATCTCTCCTGTTTCTTCGCCGATGGCCAACATGTTCAGGGCCATGTCCGGCAGGACCTTCTGCCGGATCAGTGCTGTGCTGAGCAGGATCCCCTCCTGAACCATGGAGCGGGAGGTCAGGATGGCGTCGGAGATGATTGCGTTTCCGGCGGTTTGGCTGGAAATCTCCATCGCCTGGAGGATGGGCACGCCAGCTCGGGTGAGAGAGCTGAAGATTCGGCAGAACTGCGCAGTCGCAGTCATCAGGATCAGTTCTCCAAAGAGAGGAAGCTTCAGCAACAGCCGATCGACCACCCGACGGCCGTTGTGTGTGGCGTAGTACCGCCCGATCAACCAGATCGTCAGCAGTAGTGCTCCAGCTGCGTAAAGGGCAACGCTGGAGCGCAGCAGGTCACTCAGATTCACCAGCAACTGGGTGAATGCAGGCAGCTCAGCTCCAAGGTCTTCGAAGATGCCGGCAAACGTTGGAATCAGAAAGATCGTCATGCCAAGGAAGACGAGGATCGCGATTACCAGCACAGCCACTGGATAACCCAGGGCCCCTTTGATCTGGTTCTGCAGCTTGGCGTTGTCCTCCAGCAGCTTCGCCAGCCGCGTCAGCGCTTCATCCAGCACTCCGCCAGCTTCACCGGCCTCCACCATGGCGATGCTGAGCTCGTCGAACACCTTGGGCCATTGGCGGATGGCTGTTCCGAGGGCCACTCCTTCGTTCACATCCAGGCTCACTTTCGTGAGGGCTCGTTGAAACATCGGCAGCTTCTGCTGGGTTGCCATCAGATCGAGGCTGCGCACAATCGGCACCCCGGCATCCACCAGCGCCGCCAGTTTGCTGGCGAAGACGGCTTTCTCCTTCACACCGGGTGGCTTTTCGAACAGCTTGTTGAGGTCAAACGACAGCAGCCCTGACGATCCGCTTTCATTCCCTCGGGTGTTTTCGCTGGCCGGTTTGAGTTCTTCGGCGCGGATGCCTCGGCGGCGGAGCAGTTTGCGGGCTTGGCTGAGGTCGGCGGCTTTGACGGTCAGGCTTCTCGACTGGCCTGCCGGTCCGGCGTAAGTGGCAATGAAAACTGGCATGGACTCTGCTTTCTCCTCACTTAGACACTGCCGAGCAGCCGTTCCAGTTCCGCGGGTTTGCTGGCCTTGGCCATGGCTTCAGCCCGGGTTACGTCGCCCTTTGCAACCAAATTGGCGAGGGCCTTTTCAAGGGTCTGCATTCCCTGCTCACCTCCCGTCTGGATCTGTGAATACAGCTGCGCGGTTTTTCCTTCCCGGATCAGATTTGCCGTGGCGGGTGTGTTGATCAGAATCTCCTGTGCCATGACTCGGCCGAACTGATCCGGTTTGGGTGAATGACGCTTGCAGAGTGTCTGGGAGAAGACTGCCGCCAGGCTTCCAGAGAGTTGAACGCGGATCTGCGTCTGTTGTTCGGGTGGGAATACATCCACCATCCGGTCCACGGTCTGAGCGGCTGAGCTGGTGTGCAACGTGCCGAACACCAGGTGACCTGTTTCTGCGGCGCTCACCGCGAGCTGAATCGTTTCCAGGTCCCGCATTTCTCCCACCAGAATCACGTCGGGGTCTTCACGCAGGGCTGCCCGGAGGGCGTTGGCAAAGCTGCGGGTGTCTTCATGGAGCTGCCGCTGGTGCACCAGGCTTTTGTCGCTCTGATAAACGAATTCAATTGGGTCCTCGATGGTGAGGATGTGTTCACTCCGCGTGTGATTGATGTGATCCAGCAATGCCGCCAGCGTTGTGGTTTTGCCGGAACCGGTGGGGCCGGTCACCAGCACCATCCCCCGAGGACGTTGACTGACCTCAAGCACCACGGGAGGCAGGTCCAGCTGTTTCACACTGGGAATCGTGCTTCCCAGAGCCCTTAGGCAGGCGGCGTAGCTCCCCCTTTGCCGGTAGACGTTGACCCGGAAGCGGGCCACACCTTTAAGGCCGTATGCACAGTCCAGCTCCCAGGTTTGCTCAAGGGTCTTTCTCTGGCTGTTGTTCAACATCGAGAAGATCAGCTTGTTGCAGTCCTCCTCCTCGAGGGGGTCGTTTGTCATCGGCCGCAGTTCGCCACTGAAACGACCGAAGGGCGGCTGCCCTGTGGCGATGTGAAGGTCGCTGCCGCCGCCCTCCACCAGTTGTTCCATCAGATCTTCGATCATCAGGGCCATGGTGTTTCCCTCAGTGGCTGTGGCGCGGAGCGAGGCAGTAAGGACATTCCAGCCAGTTTTCCTGCAGTCCGGCACCGCAGCCTCTGCAGGTCATTGTGCTGAGAGCCCGAGCTCTGCGCTCGGATTCCAGACCGGAGTCGGTCAGGATCATTCGACCGACCTCCTCGAGAGTGGTGAGACCCTGCCGGACCAGGTCAAGGCTGTAGCCGAGCAGGGTGACCATTCCTGATTCGAGGGCAAGCTGTCGGATCACGTCGGTGGTGGCGCCGGAGGACACAGCTGTTGCCAGCTCTTCGTTCATTCTCAGCACTTCGTACACGCCGATCCGGCCCTTGTAACCACTGCCTTTGCATTGCGGACAGGCCTGGCCATGGCCGTCGTGATGATGAGCCCTGAAAAACGTCACCTCGCTCTCGCGGCTGGCCATGAGTCCGAAGCGCCCCAGCTCCTGTTCATCAGGTCTGTAGGGCTTACGGCACTTGGGGCAAACTCGACGCATCAGCCGTTGGGACACAATCCCGATCAACGCGGCCGACACCATGAAGGTTTCAACGCCCATTTCATCGAGGCGGGCGATGGTGCTCGGTGCGTCATTGGCATGCAGGGTGCTGAGCACCAGGTGACCGGTGAGCGCGGCTTCGATCGCGGTCTTGGCGGTTTCCAGATCGCGGGTTTCTCCCACCAGCAGCACGTCGGGGTCCTGGCGCATGAAGGCCCGCAGAGCCGTGGCGAAGTCAAATCCCTTCTCCCTGTTCACCTGACACTGGGTGATGCCTGGAAGTGTGTACTCAATCGGATCTTCGACGGTGGAGATGTTGAGGCCGGGGTCGTTGCGTTCCGCCAGAAGTGAATACAAGGTTGTCGACTTACCCGACCCGGTGGGTCCCGTCACCAGGATCATTCCGAAGGGTTTTGATCCCAACTCTCGAACCAGATCGAGAGTTGCGGAATTGGAGATCAGCTTGTCCAGTCCCAGCTGGGTGGCACTGCTGTCGAGCAGGCGAAGACAGACCTTTTCGCCGAAGCGGCTGGGCAGGGTATTGACCCGGAAATCCACCACACGGTCGCGGTAGCGGCGACGGATTCGCCCATCCTGGGCCTGGCGCCTTTCGGCGATATCCAGATCCGCCAAGATCTTGAAGCGCGACGTCACGGCTGGGATCAGCCGGCTGGGCAGCGGCTCAACGTATTGCTGCAGGACGCCGTCCTGGCGGTACCGCAGCCGTAGCCCTTTCTGTTGCGGTTCCACGTGGATGTCCGATGCGCTGACCGACATCGCCTGCAGCAGGATCCGGTCCACCAGCGCCACCACCGGTGATGTTTCAGCGTCCTCAAGGCTGGCTTCCAGGTCCACGGCGTCATTGGTGACGTCTGCGTTGTCGTTCTCCGTGGTTTTGAGAACGTTTTCGGCTTGAAATCCCTCCAGAAAGGAAGAGGCCGCGGCTTCAACGGCGTTCTTGTCTTCGGATGATTCGGCCGGTGGCTCAGGGGGGGGGACATTTTTTCGAGGGAGCCTGCGGCTTGGGCCTCCTTCCTGAGAAGCGAGTGCGTGGATCAGGTCTTGTTGCAGCGCCGGGTGAAGGCGCACTGTTCGATCGCTCTCCGGTAGAGCGTTGATCAAAGTTCGCCATTCCGGCTCTCGCCAGTCGCTGGGAACGGCGAGGTCCAGAATTTCTGAATCCACGCACAGCGGCAGCACCTGCAGATCTCGCCACTGATCCGCTGTGACGTTGTCCACGGTGTGGAGCAACGGCAGGGCGCCTTCCAGTTGCTCAGGTCCGGGAACAGGTTGCTGCAGCACCAGCTCCAGTTCCAGGCGCAGCCCAGCGGGATCCGTTGTGTTGGGAATCGGACGGATCCTGGTCATCGCCGTTTTGGCTTGAATGGGAGGTGCGGGCTTCCGCAGCTTGTGGGAGGTGTGCGTTGCCCTTCAACATGTCTAAACAGCAATTGCAGAGCGGTCAGCATGAGCGGCGACGACGCTTCCAACTCAGCCCAGGATCAGACCGTCGAGTCGGTGGAGGCTTCAACGGCTCCCGAAGCTGAAACTGCTGCGTCTGAAACCATCGCCGAAGGTCCGATGGCTGACCCTGCGGATCGGTTGCAGCAGCTGGAGCAGGAGTTGAACACGCTCAAACAGGAGCATGAAACGCTCCAGAGTCAGTACATGCGGATCGCAGCGGATTTCGATAATTTTCGAAAGCGCCAAAGCCGTGACCAGGACGACATCCGTCAGCAGCTGGTTTGCTCCACCCTCAGCGAAATTCTTCCGGTTGTGGATAACTTTGAGCGGGCTCGGCAGCAGCTCAACCCTGAAGGAGAAGAAGCCCAGGCGCTGCATCGGAGTTACCAGGGTCTCTACAAGCAACTGGTGGA
>CAJWLE010000130.1:0-5568 GCA_913042965.1 uncultured Synechococcus sp. | reverse complement strand
GGTGCCGATGAAGGGCAGCAAGGTGACGTGGATGTAGGCGATGTCGCGCCGGCCGACATCACCCCGGAATTCGCGGATGGCCTCCAGGAACGGCAATGACTCGATATCTCCGACGGTGCCGCCGATTTCGGTGATCACAACATCAGCGTTGCTGTTGGAAGCCACTCGCTTGATGCGTTCTCGTATTTCACCGGTGATGTGCGGAATCACCTGCACGGTGCCGCCGTTGTAGTCCCCCCGTCGTTCTTTATTGATCACCGACTGGTAAATCGAGCCAGTGGTCACGCTGTTCAGGCGTGACATTGCCGTGTCGGTGAACCGCTCGTAGTGGCCGAGATCAAGATCGGTCTCCGCCCCGTCCTCGGTAACGAACACCTCACCGTGTTGGATTGGGCTCATCGTGCCCGGATCCACATTCAGATAGGGATCCAGCTTGAGGATCGAAACGTTGTAGCCACGGGATTTGAGCAGCCGCCCCAGGCTGGCGGCCACGATGCCTTTGCCGATGCTGGAGACGACACCACCGGTGATGAAGACGAACTTGGCCATGACCTGCCGAGCGTTTGTTCAAGCTACCTGCCATTCAGCAGACTGATCAGTGCTGCTGAATGGCTTGAACCTTTAATTCTCCAGAAGGCTACGCAGCATCCAAGCCGTTTTTTCATGCACTTGCAGGCGTTGGGTCAACAGGTCTGCGCTGGGCTGATCGTTGGCGGCATCAGCAATTTCGAAAACGTTGCGCGCTGTGCGAGCAACAGCCTCATGGTCCGCCACGAGTTGCTGAACCATGTCCATCGCAGCAGGAACTGAAGCTGCTTCCTGGATGGAGGCGAGCTTGGTCAATGTGCTGTCGCCGAAGGGTGCGGCCATCCCCAGGGCACGAATCCGCTCGGCAATCTCATCGAGGGAGTCCCACAGCTCGTTGTATTGGGTGTCAAACATCCCGTGAAGGGAAGTAAACATGGGACCCGTCACATTCCAGTGGAATCCATGGGTTTTGCCGTAAAGAACCCAAGTGTCTGCCAGAAGACGGCCCAGTCCGTCGGCAATCTGCTGACGCTGTTCTGTGGAGATGCCGATATCAATGGGTTTGATCATGTTCTGCTCAGTCTTTAGACAGATGAATTGGAATCAGGAATCGAGTTCCTGGATGTAATCCCGTACCTTGCTGCGTCGCTGGGGCTGGCGCAGCTTCAACAGGGCCCGGGTTTCGATCTGGCGTACCCGTTCTCTGGAGAGTTTCAGCTCCTCGCCGATCTGGGCCAGGGTCTGGGGCGTGTCGTCCTCGAGGCCGAAACGAAGTCGTAGTACGGCGGCTTCTCGGCCCGTCAGCTCGTCCAGCAGATGCTCCAGATCGTTGTGGAGTTCGTGGTGGGTCAGGGTCTGTTCCGGCGTTGCATGGCCGTCTTCGATCAGATCACCGAGTTGGGTGTCCTGGTCTCGGCCGACACGGGTGTCCAGCGATACGGAGCGGGGAACGCGGGCCAGGGTCTGGCGCACCGTGTCTTCGCTGATGCCCAGCTCCCGTGAGAGATCGGCGATGGAGGCGATGCGGCCCTCGTTGCTGGCGATTTCCTGCTGGACCCGCTTGATGCGGTTGAGCTTTTCAGTGACATGCACCGGCAGCCGGATCGTGCGGCTCTGGGTGGCAATTGCTCGAGTCATGCCCTGCCGGATCCACCAGTAGGCGTAGGTGCTGAAGCGGAAACCGCGGGTTGGATCGAATTTCTCCACAGCACGCTCCAGGCCGAGGGTGCCTTCCTGCACCAGATCCAACAGCTCCATGCCCCGCTGCTGATACTTCTTGGCCACCGCGACCACCAACCGAAGATTGGCCTGGATCATGTGGTCTTTGGCGCGACGACCGTGTCGCAATGCCAGTTTCAGCTCCTTGGACTCAAGGCCGGCCTGGGCTCCCCAGGCCTGGTATCCGGCCTCGATCCGCTGCTGCAGATCCTGGAGAGTCAGCCCCGCTGCCCGGGCCCACTCCTGTTTGGTCGGCCAGTGGCTGTGGCGATTGGCTTCCTGGCGCTGCAGTTTCTCCAGTCTGTGCAGTTCTCCAATGGCGACATCGCTGTCGGCCAGCTGTCGCTGCTGTTGCAACAGGGCTTCTCTTCTCTGCACCAGCCGGGCGAGGGTCACCTCCTCCTCGTTGGTCAGCAGATCCACCCGTCCGATGTCCTGCAGATACAGCCGCAGCAGATCCGTGGTGCCGCTGCGGCGATCGCGGGTTTCCCCGGTCCGTCGTGGTTGACGGGGCAAAGACTCAAGGGAGAGATGTACCTCTTCAGGGTTCATCTCCTCCGGTCTTGGTGCTCAAAAAGCCCTGAATCCCTTCGGGATCTGAGCAACCCTTCCGCGCGCCTTCAGCTCTCTTCTTCGCTGGGTTCCACCCAGGTGCTGGCCACATGCAGCTCCTCCAGCTGCTTGTCGGCAACCCCGCCAGGGGCACTGGTCATCAGACAACGGGCCTGCTGGGTTTTTGGGAAGGCGATCGTGTCGCGGATGGATTCCTCACCGGCCAGCAGCATCACCATCCGGTCGACACCGAAAGCCAAGCCGCCGTGGGGAGGTGCACCCACATCCAAAGCATCCATCAGGAAGCCGAACTGTTCCTGGGCCTCGTCGAGAGGCAAGCCAACGGTCTGCAGAACCTGACGCTGCAGGGCGGAGTCGTGGATGCGCAGGGATCCACCACCGAGCTCCAAACCATTGAGCACAAGGTCGTAGGCCTGGGCCCGAGCGCCAGGGAGGGTGTCAGCCCATTGGGAGCCATCGCTGCCGAGATCTTCGGCGTTGGGTGCGCAGAAGGGGTGATGCAGCGCCTCGTAGCGGTTCTCGTCGCTGTTGAACTCGAACATCGGGAAGTCCACCACCCAGAGGAAATTCCACTGGTCGTTGTCGCGGTCGGCCTTGACCATGCCCAGCTCCTTGGCCAGGTATTGGCGGACACGGTCGAGGGCCTTGTTCACCGTGGCCGTGTCGCCGGCACCGAACAGCAGCAGTGTGCCGGGCTCTGCGCCGGTGCGGCTCAGCAGCTCCTGTTTCTGCTCGTCGCTGAGGTTGTCCTTGATCGCACCGATCGTGTCGATCTCGCCGCCATCGCGCACTCGAATAAATGCCAGTCCGCCGGCTCCGGCTTTCTGGGCTTCGCTGAACACGTCGCCGCCGGGCTTGATCCGCACGTTGGACAGGGCGTCATTACCGCCGGGGACGGGGATGCATTTCACCGAACCACCGGACTTCACCGCACCGCTGAACACCTTGAAGCCCATGTCCTTCACGATGTCGCTCACATCGGTGAGCTCCATGCCGTAGCGGGTGTCGGGCCGGTCGGTGCCGTAACGATCCATGGCCTCATGCCAGGTCATGCGGGGGAAGGGACGAGGCAGGTCGATCCCCTTCACGGTCTTCCAGATCGAGCAGATCAGTGCTTCGTTCAGCTCCAGGATCTGCTCCTGGTCCATGAAGCTCATTTCAATATCCAGCTGGGTGAATTCCGGCTGGCGGTCGGCGCGCAGGTCTTCGTCGCGAAAACAGCGGGCCACCTGGTAGTAACGCTCGATGCCGCCCACCATCAGCAGCTGTTTGAACAGCTGGGGGGACTGGGGGAGGGCAAACCAATCACCTCCGCAGACACGGCTGGGCAGCACGTAGTCGCGGGCCCCTTCCGGGGTGGAGCGCGTCAGCACCGGTGTCTCCACTTCGATGAAGCCTTCGTTCTCCAGAAAATGCCTGGCTGCCTGGATGGTTTGTGCCCGCAGGCGCAGGTTGTCGTTCATGCGCTTGCGGCGCAGATCCAGATAGCGGTGGCGCAGGCGCAGCTCTTCGCGCGTGTTCTCCTCGTCGTGCACTGAGACTGGGAATGGCAGGTTGCCCTTCACGCTGTTGAGCACGGTGATGCCACTGGCCAGCACCTCCACGGCACCGGTGGCCAGCTTGTCGTTGAGCGATTCAGCGGGTCGCGCCCGCACCTTGCCATTCACCTGCAGCACGGTCTCACTGCGCAGGTGTTCCGCAACAGCGAAGGCTTCCGCCCCCAGGTCTGGGTCGACGGTGATCTGAACCGTGCCGCTGCGGTCGCGCAGGTCGATGAAGATCACTCCACCGTGGTCGCGGCGACGATCCACCCAGCCGCACAGTTGCACCTGCTTGTCGATCTGCTGTTCGCGCAGGTCTCCGCAACCGTTGCTGCGCATGGGATATGTCTGCTGGTAGCAGGCGAGTTTCCCACAGCCTCGGGCCGGGTCAGGCGCGTTTGTAGAAGGGGCGCCGGACCACCATGGCCGGCTGTGATTTGCCGCGAATCTCCACGTTCAGTTCCGTGCCCGGTTTGGCCAGTTCAGGCGGCACGTAGGCCATCGCGATCCCTTCCTCGAGCGTGGGCGACCAGGTGCCACTGGTCACGACGCCCACCCTGGTGCCGTCGTGCAGTACCGGGTAGTCATGCCGGGCGATGGCACGGCCCTGCAGCTTCAGCCCCACGAGCCGTTTGACCGGACCGGTCTCGGCCGCTTTCTCCAGAGCCTTCCGGCCGACGAAATCCGCAGGCATCTCCAGATGCACCAGCCAGCCCAGGCCCGCTTCGAAGGGGTTGGTGTCGGAATCCATGTCCTGGCCGTAGAGGTGCATGGCAGCTTCCAGGCGCAGGGTGTCCCGAGCGCCGAGACCGCAGGGTGTGACCCCTCGATTGATGAGCTCTCTCCAGAGCGTCTGGCCATCGTCGGCAGTGAGCAGCAACTCGGCACCGTCTTCGCCGGTGTACCCGGTGCGGGCGGTGAACACGGGTTCTCGGAGGCCAGAGAGCGTGAGCACGCGGTGGCCGAAGCGGGGCAGGCCGCTGAGGTCTTCACCACTCAGCTGCTCGAGCATTGGAATGGCCTGTGGCCCTTGCAATGCCAGCAGAACACCATCTTTTTTGATGTCGGTCACCGTCAGCCCGGCCGGTTCCATGCGCTCACGGATCCAGGCGGTGTCGCTGTCGGCGCAGGCCGCATTGATCACCACCATCAGGGCTCCGCGTTCGGCATCAATCGCTCCGCAGTCGTAAACGATCAGGTCATCACGGATCCCGCCGGATTCGTTTAGCAACACCGTGTAGGACGCTTCTCCTGGACCGATGCGGTGGAGGTCGCTGGGCACCAGCTGCTGCAGAGCCGACTTCGGATCGGGACCTTCCAGGCGGAGTACGCCCATATGGGAGATGTCAAACATCCCCAGTTGTTCGCGCACGGCCTTGTGCTCCTGGATCAGGCCCTTGAATTGCACCGGCATCTCCCAGCCGGCGAAGGGCACCATCCGACCGCCGCCATCTCGGCAGAGCTGATGAAGCGGCGTGCACTGCAGAGACATCGGGTCCGATGCGAGAAGTCGCATTCTTATGGAGAGCTTCAGCAACTGGAAGCGAACGTGGAGATTGGCTCGAGGGCCTGGTCCATTTCGCAGACCGTCACTAGCGTTATTGCACTTCGGGCCGGTGATATTGAGTTCCAGGTCTAACTGCCGCAGTTGTCAGCACTGTTTCAGTGACGGGCGAAGCCTTGGATGGTGTCGTCTGCGTCGCTTGGA
>CAJWLE010000129.1:0-5632 GCA_913042965.1 uncultured Synechococcus sp. | reverse complement strand
CCGCTTGGCGGGGATGGCGATCTTCTGGCCGGTCTTGGGGTTCAGTCCCTGACGAGCGGAGCGCTCGCGAGGCTCAAAGGAACCGAAGCCAAGGATCGATACCTTCTTGCCTTCGACAACGGAGTCGATGATGGTTTCGATTGCGGCGTCGACCACCATCGAGACGTCGGTCTTGGTGAGCTCGGTGCGAGCTGCAACCAGATTCACCAGGTCTGCTTTGTTCATGGAAATGGAAGAGTCGGGAGGCGGAGACGGCGCTGAAACGGCGTTTGAGACCGCCGCTGCCTTCCCCAAGCGCGCCAATCGTATGGAGCCTGACCAAGGGCTGCAAGCGAAAGGTCCTGTGCCGCAATGCTTTAGCTCGATCCCTCCGGCCCAGACCACCCACTGAAGGGCACCAAATGCTCACCGCGCAGAGCCCCCAGGCCAGCCCCAGAAGCCAGTACTGGCTTTGCTTCTGGAGGAAGCCAAGCCCGCAGCCGCTCCAGGCTCGCCAGCTGCCGTGGCCAGTGAAAGGTCCGGCCATGGCGCAGGGGTCCAAGCCGCCCTGGAGCCAGTGGCGTCAGCAAACGACCGCAGAAAAGCAGCTCTGCAGACGGTGCATAAATCACACAACTACCCGGCGTTGGTCCCGGAGTCCAGAGCATCTGCAGGCCGCTGATGGTGCCGTGGTCACCGACGAAGGTGTCCAGAGGCGTGACATTGGGCAGCAGATAGGCCTCCTGCTCCTGCACCAGAACCGGCCAACCGAGGCGTTCCTGAACCCGGCGCAAGCGGCCATGCCCCTCGCGACTGGTGAGCAGGATGCGAGGGGCCCGTGAGCCGGCCAACTCCTGCAGAGCCGTGAGGCTGGCCTGCGTGAGCGGCGGGCAGTCGATCAACACCGGCTCCGGCTCCGCCTCCAACCACCAGGAACTACCGCCCTGGCAATCCTTGTTGGGCGGGAACAACCACAGGTCCTGCCGCAGCTGCTGCGGAGGTCGGCCGGCCTCCAGAGCTGTGGTCATGGTCATGACGTTCAGAACGCGCCGAAACCACTAGTTTGAAGTTCGATTGCCCCACGGTCTTGAGCGGCATTCATTCAGGAAGCCCCTGGCCCCTCGGCAGCAGTTGCACAGCCAGGGGTGTGAATTTCTCGGTAGCGGCCCCCGCTGCTCACCGGATCGAACTGCTGTTGTTCACCAACGGTTCTGCCACGGCACCGTCGCAGGTGATCGAACTGGACAGCCTCCACAACCGCTCCGGTGAGTACTGGCACGTGGAGGTCGAGGGTCTGGGAGAGGGGTGCTGCTACGGCTATCGGGTGTTCGGCCCTCGGGTGCCCGGCGGCCATGGCTTTCAACCCGCCAAGGTGCTGCTCGATCCCACAGCCCGCGCCATTACCGGTTGGGACGTCTACGACCGCGACCTGGCCACCGGCCCCGGCCCCAACACCCACGCCTGCCTGAAGGGGGTGGTGACCGAACGGGATCGTTTCGACTTCCAGGCCCACCCACGCCCCCGCAACAGCTGGCAGCGCTCGGTGATCTATGAGCTCCATCTGGGGGGCTTCACCCGCCGGGAGGATTCCGGGGTGCCACCGGAGCAGCGGGGCAGCTACCGCGGGCTGATCCAGAAACTTCCCTATCTCAAGGATCTGGGCATCACGGCGATCGAACTGCTGCCTGTGTTCGCCTTTGATCCAGCCGATGCACCCCCCGGCCGCGACAACGTGTGGGGGTACAGCCCTCTCAGCTGGTTCAGCCCCCATCACGGCTATGCCTGCGGCGACGACCCGCTGCAGCTGCGCCATCAGATGCGTGAGCTGGTGGCCGCCTGCCATGACGCCAACATCGAGGTGCTGCTGGATGTGGTTTACAACCACACCAGTGAAAGCAGCCGATGCGGCCCAACCCTCAGCTGGCGCGGCTTCGCTGATCGCAGCTACTACCACCAGACCAGCAATGGCGAATATCTCGATGTGAGCGGTTGCGGCAATTCCATCGCCGCCAACCAGCCGATCACCACACGGCTGATTCTCGAATCGATGCGCTGCTGGGCCCTGGAACTGGGGGTGGATGGTTTTCGCTTTGATCTCGGCATCGCCTTGAGCCGAGGCGACCAGCTCAAACCCCTCGACCGCCCTCCGCTGTTCCTTGCGATCGACGCCGATCCAGAGCTGAGCGACCTGAAGCTGGTGAGCGAACCCTGGGATTGCGGCGGGCTTTACAGGCTGGAGGACTTCCCCTCTCGCCGGATCGGCACCTGGAACGGCCATTTCCGCGATGGGGTGCGTCGCTTCTGGAAGGGTGACGAGCACAGCAGCTGGACCCTGGCCGAGCGGTTCAAGGGCAGCCCCGATCTTTACGGCAACAAACCCGTTGCTTTAGGGCGCTCGGTGAATCTGATCACCGCCCATGACGGTTTCAGCCTGGCGGATCTTGTGGCTTACAACCGCAAGCACAACCTGGCCAACGGCGAGGACAACCGGGATGGGGAGAACCACAACAACAGCTGGAACCACGGCGTGGAGGGGCCGACCTCCGACCCAACGATCAAGGCACTCCGCCAACGGCAGCAACGCAACCTGCTGAGCAGCCTGCTGCTGGCGCGCGGGGTGCCGATGCTGCTGATGGGGGATGAGGTGGGCCGCAGCCAGGGCGGCAACAACAACAGCTGGTGCCAGGACAGCCCCCTCAGCTGGATGGTGTGGGGTGACGATCATTGCGATCTGGAGCTGAAGCAGTTCCTGCAACGGCTGCTGAAGCTGCGGGCTGCACTGCCGCAACTGTTCAATCCCCTCGTGCCGCCCAGGGAAGTACGCCGCAAAACGGTGGAGACCCCCTCCGGCATCTGGCGCCAGTGGCATGGAGTGAAGCTGGGCCAGCCCGACTGGGCCGCCTGGAGCCGCACCGCAGCCACGAGCCTGCACCACAGCAGCGACGGGGCCCTGCTGTGGATGGGGTTCAACGCCTACAGCGACGATCTGGTGTTCGAGCTGCCGGAGCCGACATCACCCTGGAGACGGGTGATCGACACGGCTCGACCCCCCGGCGAGGACCTGCCCGCGGAGCTGCCATTGAGCGAAGGAGCAACCATGAAACTCACCAGCCGCAGCCTGGTGCTGCTGCTCGCCGAAGAGATGACAGCGGACCTTTCGTTCTGAAAAGCGGGTGACGGGAATCGAACCCGTGTCATCAGCTTGGAAGGCTGAGGTCTTACCACTACACAACACCCGCGCTGGATAGCGCTTAACCAAATCCCGAAATGGGTGGTCAGCGCAACCGCACTTCTGCATTATGGCGGTCCGCATGACAAAAGCTTCTGGGTGACATCGTCTGACGCACTCCGGGGAGGATCCCGCCGCCGCCTGATGCTGGCCTACAGCCTCGGCGATGGCGGTACAGGGCTGGCCGCAGCCCAGCTCGGCTTTTACCTGTTTCCCTTCTTCATCTGCGACGCAGGTCTGCCCGCCTTCATCGCCGGCTCGCTGCTCACGGTGATCAAGGTGTGGGATGGCCTGAACGACCCAATGATCGGCTGGTTCAGCGACCGCACCAACAGTCGCTGGGGTCCACGGCTGCCCTGGATGTTCAGCGGCGCCCTGCCCCTCGGCATCAGCCTGGCGGCGATGTGGTGGGTGCCCCCCGGCGATGTGGGGCAAAAAACCATTTACTACGTGGTGATGGCGGTGCTGCTGATGACGGCCTACACCAGCGTGAACCTGCCCTATGCAGCTCTCTCCACCGAGCTGACGCAGGACACCGCCACCCGCACGCGCCTGAATGCCGCCCGCTTCACGGGTTCGATCCTGGCGGGGCTGAGCGGTTTGATCGTGGCCTCCCTGGTGCTCACCGATGGAGGCGGTGGCTATGTGGCCATGGGAAGGATCACCGGAACCATTGCGGCAGTGGCCACCCTGATCAGCTGCTGGGGGTTGGCCCCCTATGCCAAACAGGCCCAGCGTCCTGCACCCAACCATGAGCCCCCGCTGCAGCAGTTGAAGCGGGTGCTGGCCAATGCGCGCTTCCGCCAGGTGGTGGGGCTGTATCTGCTGCTGTGGTTTGGCCTGCAACTGATGCAGGTTGTGGCCTTGATCTGGCTGGTGCAGGTGGCGCACCTGCCACCAAACCTCTCCACCTGGTTCCTGCTGCCCTTCCAGATCGCGTCACTGGCAGGCCTGCAGCTCTGGAGTGTGCTGAGCAACCGCAACGGCCGGGTGGCGACCCTGCGCTGGGGAGCTGGGCTGTGGATCATCGGCTGCCTGCTGTCGATGTTGTTCCCGCCACTGGGCGCGGACCCCGGCTGGATGGAACTCCTGCCTCTGGGATTGCTGATCGCGCTACTGGGTGTCGGTGCAGCAACGGCCTATCTGATCCCCTGGTCGCTGCTGCCGGACGCCATTGATGCCGACCCGGGCAAGCCGGCAGGGCTTTACACCGCCTGGATGGTGCTGGGCCAGAAACTGGTCATCGGGCTGACGATGTCGGTGTTCGGCAGCCTGCTTTCAGTCACGGGGTACATCTCCAATCAGGGGGAATGCTCCGGAGCGCTGAGTTTCATCGAACAACCTGAAACAGCCCTGCTGGCGATTCGAATGTGCATGGGCGCACTGCCGGCGGTGTTGGTGCTGTTTGGCCTGATGGTGATGCGAGGCTGGCCCGACCGTGGTGCCCATCTGAACGTTTCCGCCGGATGAGATCTCCCCGCTGGCTTCATCGCCTTCTTGCAAGCCTGGTGATCGGTGGACAGGCCGTGACCGCCACCGTGAAGGGGCGGATCAACCGATCCGAGCTTCAGGACCAGCTGATGGAAGCCGGCCCAAGCAGCCTGCTGATTGTGCTGATCATCTCGGTGGCCGCCGGGTCGGTGTTCAACATCCAGGTGGCGGCCGAGCTCACCAGACAGGGGGCGGGATCGACCGTTGGCGGCATCCTGGCCATCGGCCTGGCGCGCGAGATTGCCCCGCTGCTCACCTCCTGCCTGCTGGCCGGCAAGGTGGCCACCGCCTACGCCGCCCAGCTGGGAACGATGAAGGTGACCGAACAGATCGATGCGATCACGATGCTGCGCACCGATCCCGTGGAGTACCTGGTGGTGCCGCGAATGATCGCCATGGTGGTGATGGCACCGGTGCAGTGTTTCTTCTTCTTCCTGGCGGCGGTGTGGAGCGGCCAGATCACCAGCACCGCGCTCTACAACATCCCACCGGCGGTGTTCTGGGGTTCCGTGCGCAACTGGGTCGACTCCCTCGATCTGCTGTCGATGCTGTTGAAGGCCCTGGTGTTCGGGATGATCATCGCGATCGTGTCCTGCGGCTGGGGGCTGACCACCAAAGGCGGCCCGAAGGAGGTGGGCAGCAGCACCACCGGAGCGGTCGTCATGATTCTGGTTTTGGTGGCGATCATGGATGTCGTTCTCACCCAGATGCTCTTCGGCGGATGACGACCCCTTCTTCTGTAACCCTGAGCCCCGATGCCCGCCTGCCGCTGCTGGTGGTGGTGCTTGGGGTGGCCCTTCTGCCGCTGCCGCTGACCCCCTGGCCCACCGCTGTGGTGGTGCTGTTCGGTGTGTTCTTGCTGATCCAGACCGCGAGCCTGCGGCTGGAATTTGAAGTACAGGCTCTGATCGTGTGGCAGAACGGCCGCGAGCT
>CAJWLE010000128.1:0-5666 GCA_913042965.1 uncultured Synechococcus sp. | reverse complement strand
GAAGTGATGCGTTGACGGTTGGCCGTCACCATCCTTCCCCGAAGAAACCACCTCCTTGCGAGGTGGTTTTTTTGTGGCTTCCCTTGGGCACCTTCAACGTAGTAGCGTTTAAGAACGCGATTATGATTTGGTGCGACGTCGTGCTCGCCTTGCATGGTTTGCCCACAGTCTTTGGAAGGCTGGCAACCGTTGGTGTAAGCATGAATGTGTTGATTTGAGTGCCGCATTCGCTTATTTCACGCTCCAGTCAATCTTCCCTCTGTTGTTGATTTCATTGGCCGTCGTTGCCAGGGTTTTTGGGCGTAATGAGAGCCTGGAAACGGTGCTTTCGGCTGTTAATTCTTTGCTTCCGCCCTCGGCTGTTGGTTTGGTTGATTCCACATTTCGTGGCTTAGTCGCTCAAGGGTTTGGCGCGGGTTTGTTTGGTGTTGTTGTTCTTTTGCTGACGGCGAGTAATGCATTTCTGACATTGCAACGTGGGGCTGATCGTTTGTGGGAGGACTGGTCTCCGTTGCCTAGGCAACCTGCTCCTTTCTCGTTGCAAGCTGTTCAATTCATTCGCAGCAGATTGGAAGCTTTTTTGATTGTTTTGATAGTGGCATTGCTGATCGCCGTGCAACAGCTTGTTGTGGGTTTTCGTCAATTACCTGTTGAACTTTTGGATGGACTTCGGTTGTGGGTTCCTGGGCTGGTTGATTTCACTCAAGCTGGGCAGATTTCTCAGTTTGGTCAATTCATTTTGCCGACAACGGTGTTGTCGTTATTTGCTCTGATGCTTCAGCGGGTTCTCCCCAGCAGGCGCGTACCTTTGAAGCCACTAATACCGGGTTCAATTTTGATTGGATTCGCGCTCACGATCCTCAATAGCATTCTCAGCCTGAGCCTGATTTCCTTGGGCAATCGTTTTCAGGCCTATGGCGTGATTGGTGGTGTTCTTGTCTTGACGCTTTGGGTGTGGCTGATTGGTGTGATCCTTTATTACGGGCAATGCCTAAGTGTGGAATTGGCCCTGCGCGTCCGACCTCGTCAACCGGGAGATCCGAACCCCGTACTGGTTTGAAATCACGGGCAAACTTGCGAAGCTATTGCGACTGTTTCTTCTGATGGTCTGAGCGATGAATCGTCCTCCAGCCATCGTTTGGCTGATCCTGCTTTTGCTGTTGCTTCCAACGGCAGCGGGACGAATCCTCATTGATGTCGTCGGCGGAGTGGCTCTTGTGTTGGTGGCCGTCCCGTTGATACTCACGGGGCTTGGATGGATTGGCTGGAAACTGATGCAGGCTCAGGCGGAGAGGACTTCGAATTCAACGGTCAGTTCACAGGTGGGGTCCCGTACCGAAACAGCTGTGCCGGCAAGCGAAGTGACGATTGACGTGACGGCTCAGGACGTTGATTCCGATTCCTGAGCCTGCAGCTGACGTTCACGTAGAAAAAGAAAAAAGGGCGCTGCGCAGGCAAAGGCCACGCCGAAGCTCAGGGGAATCGCCAACCACCAGCCCTTGATTTTTTGTCGTGGCCCTTCCACACAAATCCAGATCGTGACGGCGGTCGCCCCGATCAGAAGATCAGCGCTGAGAGAACGTGCTGCTGCGGTGCTGGATGCATCGGCCACAAATCGTGCCAAATCAAAGGCCTGGCCTCCACTTTCAGCAATGAACTCCAGGTTGGCTTTCCAGGGCAGGATGGCTCCAAGCACGGAGAGGCCGAGGTAGATCCAGGGCAGTGCTTTACGCATCGTCAGGCGTTGATTCGGGGACGGGCTGGAGGCTGTCGGGATCGAGGGTGACCACGTTCGCTTCCACTGCTTTCAACAGTGCATCGCAATGATCCAGATAGATCTCGCCATGAACCACCTGTTTCTGCAGGTCGGCCAAAGGGACGGTATCGCTCTGGAGGTCAGCCAACAGCAGATCAACGGCCTGAAGGGCTTCTTCGTAGCTGAGCGCTGCAGCGTCGCTTCGCCATTCTTCGATGCGTGTGGTCCACTCAGGCGGAGATGTCATGACTTGGGTGATGGGGGCTTGGGCTCCACCCAGTCGACGCGGGTTTGAAGCACGCCATCCTTTAAATGAACATCCAGCTTGTCACCGCTCTTTGCCTGGTGTGAGCTGACGATGGCTTCACCGGTGGCCTGGTTTCGCACGAAAGCCAATCCTCTCTGCAACCAGCGGTCTGGGGATAAGGCCGATAGCAGCGTTCGCCGTTGATTCAGGCTTTGTCTCAGTCTTTCAAGCCGCAGCAAAGGAGATTGTTGAGCGAATGCGTAGCGCCGTTCAACCAGTCTCTGTCGCTCTCGGATCAGGCGGGTCTGAACCCAGTCCTGAAGACGTTTTTGCCGTTGCCTGAGGCCTTGCAATTCCGTGTGACGATCCGGCAGCAGGGCGACGATCGCTGCTGTTGGTGTTGCCGCTCGATGATCGGCCACCAAATCAGCCACGGTGAGGTCGTCTTCATGGCCGAGCCCTGTCACCACAGGCACGGGAAAACGCGCTAATTCGCGGCATAAATTCTCGCTGTCGAAGACGGCGAGATCCTCTCGGCTTCCTCCACCGCGAGCCAGCACCAGTGCGTCCAAAGCAAGTGTGTCGGCTTGTTCTGCAAGGTGATTCAGAACGGTTTCAATGCGTTCATTCACAGCTCCCTGAACAGGAATGGGCACCACAAGCAATCGAGTCAGGGGCCAGCGTTCGCGTGCCGTGCGCAACATGTCGGCCAGAGCAGAGCTTGGAACGCTGGTCAGCACTGCAACCGTACGGGGCCTTTGAGGCAATGACCTGGCCCGTTCCGGCTGGATCACCTCCTCGTCTTCCAGCAAACGGCGCACCCGTTCAAATTCCCGCATCACCGTGGTGAGGCTTGGACGGATGTCCAGCACCTGCACCGTCAGGTTTGCCCGTGCTGCCCAGAAGTTGAGTTTGCCCACCACGGTGACGCCGTCGCCGTCTTCAGGGCGAAAGCGAATTTGCCGCAGCTGCGAAGCCCACACCACGGCGGAAATACTGGCGTCTCCGTCGCTCAGCGACATCCAGAGATGCCCCTTCTTCAGTTGTGGTCTTGAGACGGTGGCTTCCAGGAGAAACCTTGGCGCAAAACCACGCTCCAACAGATTTCCAATTGCACTGTTCAGTTCAGCAACCGAAAAGGTTGGGATGCGATCAGCGCTCAAGTCGGCGGTATGCAAAACCCCAGTAAGCACAGATCACGGAACTCACGGCCACGACAATCACGGCCCACGGTTGCGGGATCTGGGTGACTGCGATGGTGAAAATCACCATGACACTGCTTAACAGCCTTGCTCCGTCGCGACGGTTGCGGACGTATAGCGGTGCCAAGAGCTGCCTGTAACTCCACACCACTGTGAACCATGGCGTTGATTGCCCACGTCACAAAAAAGCCCCCTCGAATCTTCGAGGAGGCTGCGATTTGATTCCTTTTGGAATCAGCCCATGCCGATCTGAGCAAGGATGCCCTGGCCGGTCAGGAGCTCAGTACCGAGGCCAATTACGAAACCCATCATGGCGAGGCGGCCGTTCCAGGTTTCAGCGAAGTTGACGAAGCCGAAGCGAGCGTTGTCGGACATTGAAGGAATCAGCGAAGATTTCAATAATTGTAACAAAGGTTGGAGATTTGTTGCCTGCGTTTTCGGCGCTGGGCGGAAAGAGGTATTTCCCGTTACTGCTCTAGCTCAGCATGACGTCGCTTTGTCCATGCTGTGGGCTTTGCGGCGACAGGGTCATCGGGCCAGGGATGCTTGGGGTAGCGGCCACGCATCTCGCTGCGCACTTGCGCATAGCTGCCGGACCAGAAGCTCGCCAGATCTTGGGTGCGTTGCAGCGGACGGCCTGCTGGTGAAAGCAGTTCCAGGGTCACAGGCATGTGCCCTTCAAGGACCCGTGGACCGTTCTGAGCCCCAAACATCTCCTGCAGCTTCACAGCTAACACCACGTCGTCCTCGTCGTAATGCAGGTTGGCGCTGCGGCCTGATGGGATGGCCAGGCGCAGGGGCAGCAGTGTTTCGAGCCGTTTGCGTTGCGACCAATCCAAATGGCCCCAGAGGGCCTCTTCAAGTGTGTCTGGATTGATGTCGTTCAAGCTGAGACAACCCATCAGGCAGGGAGGTAACCACTCGCCCGCCTGTTGCACCATCAGCTCCCGATTGCGATCAGGCCATGGTGATCCCAAGTGGCGATGGGCCAATACAAGGCGCCTGCGCAGCTGTTCACAGCTGTCCGACCATGGCAGTTGGTCCAGTGTGCCGCCCTGTTGAAAACGGGTCAGTAACAGCTGCTGGCATTGTTCGGGTGCGACTGAAGATCGGGCTTTCTCTTGAACCACGAGTTCTCCCAGCTGCAAGCGGCGTGTGGTTCGGATCCGTCCCAAGGCTTCGTCCCAGGCAACGTGATCAAGCCAGCTCCCCTCTCGCAGAGCCAGTTCCAAGACCCGTTGATGGCTCATCGGCAGCGCTAATTGAATGCGTGTGTCCCGCTGGCCTGTATCGACCCTTGCAACAGCAAGTGCTTCCGCTGAGATGAGGGGGTCTTCATCTCTCAGCATCGCGCCCCGCCCCTGGCGCAGTAAAAATCGCCCCGGTTGCCCTGGGCGCGCAACAGCCAGCCACTGGGGGAAGGCGCAGAGCACCAGTTCGGCTGCATCGATGTTGGCCTGACCATTGGATGGTTCATGCGCCACTCGCTTCAGTTGCTGCATCAGCTGGCGGCTTCGCTCACGCAGAGAGCCAAGGCGCTTGTCCTGTTCCATCGCCTCCAGTCGCAGCTGCAGATCACAGCCGGCGTCGGAGCTTGGCAACGGATCCCGCTCGCTGAGGATCGCTGCGAGATCACACCCCAGGTGTGCCTGACCGTGCCGTCTGGCAGCCAGCATCATCAGCCCCAGCCGAGGATGGACGCTTAATCCAGTGAGCTGGCGGCCGATTGCGCTGAGCTGGCCGGTGGTGTTGAGAATTCCCAGCCCAGTTAGGTGCTGGCGACCTTCCTGCATGGCAGCTTTTGGTGGGGGGTCCAGCCAGGGCAAGGTCTCGCCGAGCCCAGCTCCCCACTGCGCCAGCTCCATCAACACGGGTTGAGGATCCGCCAGCTGCAGTTCCGGTGGGCTGAATCCTGGACGTCGATGCTGCTCCGCGGGCGACCACAACCGGATGCATTGGCCTGGCCTCTGACGCCCGGCTCTGCCCCGGCGCTGATCAGCACTGGCACGGCTCGAGGGAACTGTCTCCAGTCCCTCCATGCCGGTGTTGGGGTCGAAGCGCAGCTGGCGACTGAGCCCGCTGTCGATCACCAGCTGCACGCCGTCGATGGTGACGGAGCTTTCCGCAATGGCACTGGCCAGCACCACGGTTCCATCGCAGGAATCCGGGCAGCGCTTCAATGCCGCGCTCTGTTGCTGAAGAGGCAGTTGTCCGTGCAAAGGAGTCACCTGCCAATGCCGCAGAGACGATGTCTGCTCCAGCAGTTCCTTGCAACGGCTGATCTCCATGAGTCCCGGCAGAAACACGAGAACACCACTGCCCCTTGGGAGTGACAGGGCATGAGCCTCGAGAGCCCGCAAGACCTGGTGCGGCAGCCTCTCGTTCTGTCGTGGAGGCTGGTGAATGGTGGTGACCGGGAATGCGCGTCCCTCACTGGACAGAACCACAGCCTCCGGCAGGC
>CAJWLE010000127.1:0-5679 GCA_913042965.1 uncultured Synechococcus sp. | reverse complement strand
AGTCTGATTCGTTCTGGTCCGCTCAATAAAAAACTGTCATTGATTTCAGCGGTTGCATTTTTTCAGTGCTTAGGCTCCGATTGTATGAAAATGTGCAATCATTACTTGGAAAGCCATTTAGGTTGAATAAATAAATTTATTCCTTGCCGGCAATGGAGGTGACTACTAATCTACAACTTAAGGCAGTTACACAGCTCCATCGTTATCCAATGGTCTCCGAGGAACAACTTGCAGCCCTCGATGTGACCCTTTGGCTGGGTTCGACTGAGCGAGCTGCAGAATTTGATTTCACCAACCAAAGCACGGTTTCCCGTCGCCACCGCAAGGTTCTGCACCAATTCGGGATTGAGCTGAAACGCACCAAGTCTGAGCTGGAGGCCTCCGGAGACCTCCAGCTTTTGGACATGGAGCGCCAGGTACACCAGATGGCTCGACTCAAACGACGACGGAATCTTCGCCTCCAGGTTCCCTTCTGGCTTCTGAACAGTCCTGGCCTTGTTCCCCCTGAGGGGTGGAGGATGAACCCGCAGCGGGCGAACCTCAGCTGTACAGATCCAGTCACGCTGGTGCGCGAACACGTTCTGGATGCCTGCTTGGCCACGCCCACTCAGATCCCCGACGATCGTGATGATCTCTTCATTCTTGACTTGTACCATCGCCCGATCGACCTCACACTTCTGGCCCGGAACGATCAGAGCCCAAGCGACATCGAGGACCGTTTCCAATGGAGCTTGGAGAACGGGAATCTGCAGTTAAAGCTGATGCCCTTCCTTCCCGCCAGTTGCCATGAGCGGTCTCAACAGTGGTTTGAAAACTTGCTGACGATTGCTCGGCCGGAGCGTCAAGAAGCCATGGCCATTCGACCATCACGGCATTCCGGACAATCTTTCCTCGTGGCCTATCTAACCGAGGAGATGCGGATGGCTCAGCCAATGCAATACCAAGTTCATCAAGACTTCGACTCGTTCACTTATACAGAACACCTGGTGATTTTGGCGCAACATGCCAACGAGCCTGCCATCCTGGCTTTGGTGGAGAGCCTGCAGCAGCAAATTGGCCTGTAAAAAGGATTGCTCCACGCAAGGATTGTTAGACAAACTGATTCAGGTCGACGGCAGAGTTTCCAAGGCAAAACGTTTGTGATCAACGCCTCCTCGTCCTCAGTCTTGGCAGCAGCAAGCATCTCCTCCGTTTAAGGCGTTTATTCATGTCTTCATATCTTTTGTCTGGTTGGGTTATCTCTTTTTAGTTTATGTTTTGACCAATACGCCAAAGAACTCCAGATGGATCAGCAACAGTAAAGTCATACATGCCCCATGGCTGTTTTGCAATATCGGAGATTTGTGTTTTGTACTTTTCTTCAATAGTGCTATTTTTTAGTTCCGAGTGAAATTGTTCAATGCCTTCTACCAATAGATGCATCATAAAGTTTTTGGCATGCTTCTCTTCGTAAAAGTCTTGAAGTAAAAAGCTTGAATTGAATGACTTGAAGTATGCAATGCCATCGCTGTCAGAGGCCAATTCAAAGCCCAGGTCTTGGTAGAATTGTTTTGATAATTTGAAGTCTTTGGATGGTACAAATGCTTTGATTTCTATGGTTTTCATTTTGTTTCTTGGCCTAGCAGTGGAGGTCCGCAAAGGTGGTCTTAAAGTAGGTTATAGATGCAGGAGTAGCTCATAAGATTTGCTTTTTGCGGAGTTGCATCTCGGTCGTCATCCGGTTATTTCCAATAGATCGTAGGTATTACCCCTGTTTGCTAACTGCTGTTCGAGGTTTGAATCACCAACAAATCGTTCAGCCACGGTGAGTTCATAGTGATCAGTCGTCATACGCCTAATGCCCACTTCAATGTCTGGCATCGGCATCACGCAGGGTGAGGGAGGGTTCACTCTCAAAGGTTGGTCTTGGCCTTTGGTCTGGTTTGTGTTGCTGATGAACTCACCCCTCCCGACGAAATGCCTCGTCCTTCATGCGCTGAACCCGTTCAAGTACGGATTCGTTGCTCATGCGGTTGTTGAGACGCTCCACCAGCAGGGGAAAGGCGAGGGGGCTGGGTCTGGGGGTTTGCACATGCAGCCATTCCTGGCGGGCTGCCCGCTGCAGAGCTGCCTCCAGGCGCGGCAGTTCCAACTGCTCTTCCAGGACCTCCCGCTGAGCCTGTTGAAGCAGCCGATTCTGGGGTTCATGCCGGCTGAACACATCGAACAGAAGCGAGGCGCTGATCTGCAGTTGGCCGGTGCTTTTGCTTGAGCCAGGGAAGCCGCGATTCATCAGCCCGGCGATCTGGGCAATGGCGCGAAAGCGGCGACGCTGCAGTTCAGAGAGGTTCAGGGCGTTTTTGAGATCCCGTTCGAGATGGCTGTGGTCCAGCAGCTGATCGCTGAAATCCTCGATCAGTTCCGCCATGGGATAACCCTTGGGTGCCAGCAGTTCAAAGCCGTAGTCGTTCACCGACACGGTGATGGTGCCTCGCTCAATCCGTGTGAGCCGCGAAGCCCACAGGAAGCCGATCCCTTCATGCACAAACCGGCCTTCGAAGGGATAGGCATAGAGGTGTGTTCCTTCACGGGTCCGACAGGTTTCAATCAGCAGCTGATCGATCCTTGGCAGCACGGAAAGGTCCTGCTGGCGGGCAAAAAGCGGCTCGAGAGCCTTCAGCTCCGGTGTGTCCAGTTCACCGCGACCGGCCCGGTCCACCTCATAACGCAGGTGATGGGTGAGCAGGTCGGAGAGAGCCATCTGCCCACCAGCCCATGCAGGCACCGTGCGGCTTTTACGGGTGCTGATCTTCACGTAGGCCGTCATGTCTCGCAGCCGCACGAATTCCAGCTGTCTTCCAGAGAAGAAGAACACGTCTTTGGGCTTGAGCTGCCCGATGAAGGTTTCCTCCACATGGCCGAGCACCGCTCCCCGCACGAAACGCACCGTGATCGACGGGGCGGCGGTGATCGTGCCGACGTTGAGCCGATGCAAGCGGGCGATGGCCTTTTCGCGCACCCTGAAGCGTTCGGTCTCCGTATCCCATTCGAGTTTTCGGTAACGGGGATACGCGCCAAGGCAGTCTCCGCCTTGTTCCAGGAACTTCAGGCACCAGTCCCAGTCGTCACGGCCGAGGTCTGCGTAGGCAGCACTGCTTCGCACGGCGTCGTAGCTGGTTTCGGGTTCCAGGCCAGGGCCGCAGGCCAGGCTGGTGAGGTGCTGCAGCAGCACATCCAGAGGCGCCATCGGAGGCTTCCGCTGCTCCACCAGACCTTCGCCAAGGCCACGGCGAACGGCGCTCAGTTCCAGCAGCTCCAGTGCATTGGTTGGCATGAACAGCACCTGGGACGTACCCCCCGGTAGGTGAGCCGAGCGTCCGGCTCGCTGCAGCAATCGCGCCAGGTTCTTGGGGCTGCCGATCTGCACCACCTGCTCCACCGGTTGGAAATCAACGCCGAGATCGAGAGAGCTGGTGCAGACCACCCAGCGGATCGACCCGACCTTCACGGCTGCTTCAATCGCTTCCCGTTCACTGCGGTCGATGGCGCTGTGGTGCAAGGCCAGGGCGTCGTCCATTTCCGGGCAGGCGAAGCGGAGGCACTGGTGCCATCGCTCCGACTGGTTCCGGGTGTTGGTAAACAGCAGAGTGCTGACCCCGGGGTTCAGGCGGGCCACCAGTTCTTCGTACATGCGCAGGCCGAGATGTCCCGCCCAGGGGAAGCCATCGATGCTGTCGGGAAGAATGCTGTGGATCTCCGTGACCCGAACCGGGGCTCCACCGACGATCAGCGGTTTGCCCTCCGTTCCGAGGGCATGGCGGCCGGCTTGTTCAAGGTTGCCGATCGTGGCGCTGATCGCCCAGGTTTGAAGACTGGGCCTGTGCTGTCGTAGCCAGCTCAGGCAGAGCTCGGTCTGACTGCCTCGCTTGCTGCCCATGAGCTCATGCCATTCATCGAGCACCACCGTGTCGAGCGCGGCAAACAAGTCCTCCGCTTTCGGGTTGCTGAGCAGCAGCGTCAGCGATTCCGGGGTGGTCACCAGAATCTCGGGAGGCGACTTGAGCTGGCGTGAGCGCTCACTGCTACTGCTGTCGCCGTTGCGCGTTCCAACCCGGATGGGCCATTTCATCGCTTCGATCGGTTCCCGTATCGCCAGGGCCAGATCACGACTCAGTGCACGCAACGGTGTGATGTAGAGCAGCTGGATTCCCTTCTGCGCTGGCTTCTGCTGCAACATCCGGGCGATTGGTCCCATCACGGCGGCGAAGGTCTTGCCCGATCCGGTGGGTACCTGAATCAATCCGCTACGGCCCTCGAGATAGGCCTCCCAGGTCTGGCTTTGAAAGGGGAGTGGCTCCCAACCCTGGATGTCAAACCAGTCGTGAATGGGTTGGAGGCTTGGCACAGGACGAGATTGAGCCGATAAGAAGTTGTTGAAATCCTGGCTTCTGGAAACATTCGGCGTGAAGTTTTTCCGCGTCATGGGCGGAATTGTGAGGTTTTGTCGGCATCCAAGGCAGAGGTTTGTTGTTGACCCATATCGAAATCCCGGGTGCTCGATTCCAGTGGTCTCACGACGAGTCTTTTTGATGTCTCAACCGATTTCCATTCGGAGCTGATTGGTTCCCTGAATGTGGATCGGTTGAATTGCGGCCATCGTTGATGCGATTGAAAATGACCATGTGGTTGATGCTTTGAGCGTCCAAAAGTCTGATGATAAGCATCAGTCTTTAATGAGTAGATCCTCTGTTTTTTTAAACATTTTCTTCCTCGTTCGACGTGCGGTGAATGTTTCTAATGTGGCTCTATTTCGGCTCAATGGCTTCTTGACGCCGCCAAGTCGTTCAGTTGCCATGACTGGTGATCAAGAGCAGCTGGATTGTCTCCAGGGTTGTTGCCACTGATTGCTTCAGGAGCAGCAGCAACTGACGGAATTGAGTGATCGAATCGTCATCGTTCCGCCATCAGTTGTCTGGCGGCAGGCAGTCGATCCGCTTCCGCGGCTGGTTTGTCGCGTCGCCAGCGAAGAATGCGCGGGAAGCGAACGGCGATCCCCGATTTGTGCCGTTTGGAGGGATGAATGCCTTCGAAGCCGATTTCAAACACCAGTTCGGTTTTGACTGCTCGAGCCG
The DNA here is from genome assembly GCA_913042965.1 of uncultured Synechococcus sp. Taxonomy (GTDB): domain Bacteria; phylum Cyanobacteriota; class Cyanobacteriia; order PCC-6307; family Cyanobiaceae; genus Parasynechococcus. The sequence continues at coordinate 568 of CAJWLE010000127.1, read as the reverse complement.
GACCGAATCGCTGAAGGGTGTTTCGCCTGATCCAGCGGTCGAGCTCAAGGATTTCGGTGTCATTCAGGCCGGAATACGCCTTGGCAAAGCTCACCAACTGAGGCTCCTCCTCATCGGTCCAGAGGCCAAAGGTGTAGTCCGTGAAAAGGTTGGCGCGCCGTCCGCTGCCCGCCTGGGCATAAAGCAATACGGCATCGAGGCTCATCGGGTCGAGTTTGTATTTCCACCAATGCCCGCGTTTGCGGCCACTCAGGTACGGCGAAGACCTGTTCTTGAGCATCAGGCCCTCCGCTCGCTGGTCCCGGGCTCGGTTGCGTTCTTGATCCAACTCTGACCAACGGCTCAGGGCCCAGTGAGCGCTTTGCTGCAGCCGCCACCCCTCTGGGTGTTCGATGCCAGCAAGCAACGCGTTCAACATTTTTTGGCGCTCTTCGAGCGGTCGATCTCGGAGGTCCTCTCCGCCGCACTCCAGCAAGTCGTAGGCGATGAATCGCATCGGGCATTCCCGCCGCAGTGTGGCTCCGACCGTTTTGCGACCGAGTCGTCGCTGCAGTTGGTCGAATCCCAG
>CAJWLE010000126.1:0-5698 GCA_913042965.1 uncultured Synechococcus sp. | reverse complement strand
GGGGGCCTTCTTTTTTTGATTGGCCCCCAGCCGTTCTTTGGTCGTAACGGCAACGATGAGCAAGCAATTCCTGTTGCACTCTGAACCGCGTGGTTCCCGCCAAGGGTTCATGCGTCGAGACGAGGGGGTGTTTGAGGGAACACCCTTTTTTGTGACGGTTCAATGGCGTGAGCGGACGGTGCTGCTGTCGAGATAGATCCCTTCCATCGCCTTATCCAGGCAGTCGTAAAACCCAAAGGAAAATTCCAAGTCCTTGGAGGCACAGCTGGCGTGAGCGTTATCCATCCTGCGGTCGAATTCCCGCATGGGCAGAAAAACCCCTTGCCCGGAATCACTGGCCACAACTGGCAGGGCGGTGAGCATCAAGGATGTAACCGTCAGAAGCATTTTCATCGTTAGGCACATCTCGCTGCCTTCAGGATGTGGCCTGGGGTTTTGATAAACAACAGGTCGTTAACGACGTCCACAGTTGCTTAGCCCTTCTGAAGATGGTGGCTGGGCTTTCAAGACCAGCATCGTCGACGCATCCCCTTCGTTGCTTGATGGTGGGCATAACCTGCCGCTTTTTTCTGATGCGCTCCTGAAGTCGTCCCTCTCAAAAAGCCTCTGCAAGGCCTCTGTGATGAGTGATTGACGTCCTAGAACATGATCACCATTCAGCCTTGCCACTCTTGACACAGCAAGGGATCAGCCCTGCTGCACCGGCAAGATCTACTGCTGATCAGGCATCAGCCACTCTGTGCTCGCCAACTCCGCTGGCTTCAAGCTGCCGGAGTTTTTTGTTGGGGCTGCCAATGGGTCTCAAGCATCGAACTGGGGTGACGGCTGTACCACCATTCCTGCATCTCACGGCTGAGATGGACCGGGAACAAGGTGAGCACGGTTGCGGTCGGCCGCGAGCCGGGCTGCAGCAGCTCAACGGCGTAAGAGGGACAACGGCGCGCAGCAAGGTCGGCCACAAAACGCCGGCCCACCCTGCGCCAACTGGGTTCCTTGCTTCTCCAAGCGAGACGGCAGCAAGGCCACGGAAGCTCCTCGCGATCAAAAAGGCGGCAACAGGGCCCGACAACGCGGAAGCTGTACTGGCCGCCAGGACTGGTGTGAATGCTGCCGGTCTCCAGCAATGCCTTGACTTCAGGACGGCTCACGATGCAAGAGAAGGCTCTGTGAGCTTTAAGGATCGCAAGACCATAAAAAACCACCCCAGCAGAGGTGGTTCAGAAAAGCGCTGCAATCAGCAAAAGCTCAATAGAGCTCTTCCTCGGCGTGGGTGCTGATGGTGCAATCGGAGGTGGGATAGGCCACGCAGGTGAGCACGAAGCCCGCTTCGATCTGATCGTCGTCCAGGAAGCTCTGGTCGGACTGGTCCACGGTGCCAGCGGTGACCTTGCCAGCGCAGGTGGAGCAAGCACCGGCTCGGCAGGAGTAGGGCAGGTCGATGCCCTGCTCTTCAGCAGCGTCGAGGATGTACTGGTCGTCTGGCACCTCAATGGTCTTGTTCAGACCCTCGCTTTCAGAAACCAGAGTGACCTTGTAGGAAGCCATGACTTGGTGAATACGTGCAGGAGACGGCGAGCGGCCCCGCAGAACAGAACATTTGTAACCCAGGCAACGAGCTTTTGAGGCCTTATTGGCCACTTTGGACGCCAAGCCCAATCAATAGCCCGCCACTGATAAGCCTGACTTATAAACAGGCGGGATCAGGCCCGCCGGATTTCCAGCAAGCCCCAGCGGCCCTGTTCTGCTGACGCCGTCACCGTCCAACCCAGATCGCCAAGCACCTGCTTCAAGCGGGGTGCCTGGTCCACGAGAAGCCCGCTCAGAAGCGCTCGGCCATCGTTGACCAAAAGCGGTTCAAAGCTCGGCGCAAGGGCTTCGATCACCGGCGCCAGGATGTTGCAGAGCAACAGGTCAGCCCGTTGCCCCGCAAGCAAGCGCTGCAAGGTCTCAACCGAACCCAGAGCCACCGCCAGCTGTGCCTCGTCATGCTGATTGAGACTGCGATTGTCGGTCGTGGCCCGAACAGCAAGGGAGTCTGTATCTGCCGCAACCACAGCCTGAGCTCCCAGGCCAAGGGCCGCGAGCCCCAGCACCCCACTGCCACAACCCAGATCGGCCACAAGGCTCCCTTTGGGCGGAGACATCTCCAAGGCTTCGAGACAGAGGCGCGTAGTGGGATGGCTGCCGGTGCCGAAGGCACTGCCGGGATCCATCCGGATCACCAGGCGATCGGCATGCTCCAAAGGCACCTCAAGCCAGGCCGGCAAGATCAGGAATCCGTTGCCGACAGGATCCGGCTGCCAGTGCTGCTTCCAGCTCAGGCTCCAGTCTTCATCGGCAACGTCATCCCAGCGCCCCTCCGGCAGAGTGAGGCCGAATGGCTGAGCCATCGGAGCGAGACTGGCCAGCAACTGGCGGCGCTCAGCGTCTGGCCACTCGGACTTTGGGAGCCAAAGCAGCAGCTGCTTGCAATCGGGGGTCTCCGGAGCGTGCTGCACAGCATGGCGGTGCAACCCCAGATCATTCAATTTCCAGACAAGCGACTCCTCCAGTTCAGGGGGGCAGCTCATCGTCAGACGCCACCACATCAAAGGGTGACCGGATGCGCTTCCTGAATGCCATCGATTGCCGTCAGCGCTTCCAGCAGAGCCGCAGGAACGGGATCATCAATGCTCAGCACCATCACGGCGTCGCCGCGGACGATCTTGCGACCCACCTGCATCGAGGCGATGTTGACGTTGTGCTCGCCCAGCAGCGACCCCAGCTTGCCGATGATCCCTGGCATGTCGCGGTGACGGGTGAACAGCATGTGACTGCTTGGGGTCACGTTCACCGGGAAGGCATCGATGCTGGTGATGCGCAGTTCACCATCAGCAAAAACAGCCCCGGTCACGCTGCGGCTGCCCTGATCACCGCGGCTGATCAGCTGCAGCGAACCACCGGTGAAATCACGGCTGGCTTCATCCTTCACCTCGACCACCCTGATGCCACGGGCCTTGGCCTCCAGAGAAGCGTTGACGAAATTGATGCTGTCCCCGAGAACAGCCCCGAGCAGACCTTTCAGCGAAGCAATCAGCAGCGGCTGGGAGGGATGGCTGGCGAACTCACCTTGTAAACGCAGTTCCAGCTCCTGAACCTGACCACCGGCCAGCTGGCTCAGCAACCCGCCCACGGTCTCCGCCAGCTGGAGGTGCGGTTTCAGCCGCTCCATGATCTCGGCACTCAGGCCTGGAATGTTCACGGCGCTGCGCGCCGGCAGGCCAAGCAGCACATCGCGAATCTGCTCCGCCACATCGATGGCAACGTTCTCCTGGGCTTCCTCCGTGGAGGCCCCCAGGTGCGGAGTCAGCACCAGTCCACGCTCAACAGCCCGAAGCGGTGAGTCCTCCGCAAGCGGCTCGCTGGCGAACACATCCAAACCGGCACCAGCGATCACCCCCTTGTCGATCGCTTCAGCGATGGCGGCTTCATCAACCACACCGCCACGGGCACAGTTCACGATCCGTGCACTGGGCTTCATCGTGCGCAGCAGCTCTGCATTCACCAGGTTCTCGGTGTCCTTGGTGCGTGGAATATGCAGCGTCACGTAATCGGCCGTACGGAACAGCTCAGCCAGCTCGGTCAAACGAACCTGCATCTGCTGAGCCCGATCTGCGGCGACAAACGGGTCATACGCAATCACCTCCATCCCCATGGCCCGGGCAACCTTGGCCACGTGGGATCCGATCTTGCCGAGGCCCACCACACCGAGGGTCTTTTTGTAGAGCTCGTTGCCAACGTATTTCTTGCGGTCCCATTTCCCGACACGCATGCCGGCATGGGCCTGGGGCACATGCCGGGAGATGGAAAGCATCATCGCCAGGGCATGTTCCGCAGCAGCGATGGTGTTGCCCTCGGGGGAATTCACCACCAAAACACCGCGCTGGGTGGCGGCGGGCACATCGACGTTGTCCACTCCAACGCCGGCACGGCCAATGATCTTGAGACGGGACGCCGCCGCGATCACCTCTGCCGTGACCTGAGTTCCCGAGCGGATCATCAGTCCGTCGTAATCACCAATCACCTGGACCAGTTCCTCCGGCGAGAGCCCAGGACGCTGATCAACCTGCGCCACCTGGCTGAGAATGTCGATTCCGGCCTGGTCGATCGGATCGGATACCAGAACTTTCGTCATCAAAAGGGCGCAGCACTGCCTTTCGGAACTGTAGAGATCGGCACCAACCAACCTCTCCAATCAGGCTGACAGGGTTCAGAATTCATCCGATTGAATGTGCATGGATGCCCGTCTGCGTGGTGGTGGTCTCCGACAACTCGGCAGCCGAAGAGCTGACGCAGCAGCTGCGGGACACCGACGTGCCGCTGATGCAGTGTCTGGCAATCCCTCCTGAAGGGGATTCAATCAACTCGGTGGAGCTGCTCAGCCCCGACGTCACCCGCGCCAAGCGTCAGAAGTCCATGGCGCGCTGGTTAATGCCGTTCGGATTCCTGGCTGGGGTGACATTCACCAAGATCACCACACTGACCACCTTCGCCAGCTTCGGCCCCTGGGGGGAGACCCTGATCGGCGGCCTGCTCGGCATGGGCTCCGGCCTGATGGGCAGCTACGCCGCTGCGGCCAGCGTCGATTCCGACAACGATGCCGGTGTGCGCATCCTGCGCAATCGACGCGATGAAGGCTGCTGGCTGGTGCTGGTGGAAACACCAAACGGCATCGAACCGCCCTGGCAGGTGGTGCAACGCAACCGCCCGAAACAGGTGGTTCGCCTCAACGATCTATGAGCCTGCCTCGGGACCAGCTGCTGGATGGGGCCAGGGATCCTGCGGGACTCGCACTCTTGCTGGATCAGGCCGAGTTGGTGTTGCGCACCTGGCAACCGATCTGGAGCGAGTTTCTCGACGCGCCTCTGCAGGAGGAGGGTCTGCAACGACTGAACGGCCTGAGTGATCTGGTCTGGCAGCGCGACGGTGGTTACCCCGGTGCAGAACGATGCAGACTGCTCTGCCGCCGAGGAACTGATGAAGAGGAGGGGGAGCTCGCAGCCCCGATCAGCGGCCTTCTAATCGAAGGTAATTTTCTGTTTGACCCTCTAACCCCAATGGATCTTCGTCAGGCCCTGAGGGAGATGGGGGCCAGCGAACCAGAGCTCGGCGACCTCTGGGTTCGTGGCGATCGTGGCGGGCAAGGACTCGTCACCCCGGACTGCGCCAATGCTCTGCATGAGCGCAGAGGAGGCATTCGCGATGTGGAGATCCTCGTCGAAAAGGTTGAACTCAGTCAGTTGCAGCTGCCTGCCCAACGCACGCCCAAAAAGCTCACCACCGTTGAGGCGTCCTGCCGGATTGATGCCATCGCCTCCGCTGGATTCGGCCTGTCCCGTTCAAAGGTGGTGACGCAGATCAAAGCGGGACGCCTGAGGCTGAATTGGCAACCGGTGCGCCAGGCCGGTCGGGAGATCGGAGTCGGGGATCGGTTGCAGTTGCAGGACCGCGGCAGGCTCGAGGTGCTGTCCCTTCATCGCACTAAACGGGATCGATGGCGGATTGAACTGTTGCGTCATTGAGAGCCACGCCCGGAGACGGCAGCCCGGCTGCTAAATTTAATTCCATTCACAGGAAGCGAACACCGCTGAATGTGAACGGAGAGGGCGATTAGCTCAGGGGTAGAGCACTACATTGACATTGTAGGAGTCACTGGTTC
>CAJWLE010000125.1:0-5731 GCA_913042965.1 uncultured Synechococcus sp. | reverse complement strand
TGGGATGGCCCACAGAACAGATGCTCAACATCGGAGAGCAATCGATGAGGGCAAACTCCTCCATTCCTGTTATTTAAGGATCGATTTTTTATTCGATAGAGAGATCCGGCGTCGCGTTGATCCTGGATATCAATCCATTTCACAGAGGAAACCAGAGAAACCTCTCCAGCCCCATCACCACTTCATCACCACTGGCCTGAAGCACGCAGGAAGTTGACGTGGATCAAAGGGGCGGCAGAACACCCCGGGGATCACGCTGCCGCTTCAGCTGCCGCAGCGAGGGCAGCCAGGCACCAAAAGCCTGCTCCAGTTCGCGCTGGTGGAAGGGGAGCTGATCATGCAGCTGAGCCAGATGCACCCCGGGGCACACGGTATGCAGCAGCTGCCAGACCCGTTCCAGCCAAGCGAGGCTGTGTCGGCGCCGATCGGCATCCCCAGCCGGCCACACCGCCGTGATCCATGGCTTCCAAACCGCGTCGCGGTGAATGAAGGACGTCTCACCTACAGCCACTTGTGCCGTGGCCTCCCCCAGCTGTTGAGCCGACAAACTGCAGTTCGGATGGGGGCGTTGGTCCATCAGCTCCTGCAGTTCCGGGAGCAACCGTCGCCAGCCCGCGCTGTCTGCAGGCCCCAGAAGACCAACAACCTCTCCATGCAATCGAGGCTGTCCAGGGGGAGTGGAGGCCAGTGGAGGCAACTGATGCAAGCCCTCGATGCGGATGTGATCGGGAGCCGGATCGCATCGCACCTGCAGACGCGTGAGCTGATCCGACTTTCCCCAGTGCCACTGCAGTGAAACGCCAGCTCCCGTGTGCTCTGCGGTCTCGATCCAGTCAGCCAGCTGCTGCGGTGCGCCGCAGGATTGCTGCACCCAGAGGGGTTGCAGCTTCTGGGTCATCAGCTCGACCTCCGTCACCACCGCCAGGAAGGGAGCTGCACCACACAGACCACGCCATTCGTCGGTCTGACCATGCCTGGATCGCTCCAACCGGAAGGGCTCGCCGCCACCCCAGACCCCTCTCAAGGCGGTGAGCTGGTCGACAGCCAGACCGAACCGGCGACTGAGGGGGCCCATGCCACCGGTCAGCACATATCCCATCCCGGGCAGACCCGATAACCCTGCTGCGATGGTCCGTTGATGGGGCACCAACGCCTCCAACACCTCTCCCACGCGGCTACCGGCTCCGATGCGAACGGTCGCCGTCGAACCGTCCCAGACCACACTCCGCCCGTGAGCGCTGAGATCCAACGACCAGCAACCACTCACGGCAGCTCGCGAGGTCGTTCCACCACCAGACACGCGCAGGGGCGTTGGTCCCGACCAGGTCTCAAGCAAAGCCGGCAGATCATGCAGCTCCGGTTGCAGCACTCCCAACACGCGGGCATCTGCCGCCTGAGGATTAAACAAGGCTTGCGGGGCCTGATCCATTCCGTCGCAGCCGATAAGGTCAGATCAAACGAACAGTGGCACGCCCCCTTGCCCAACCTCCAAGCCGAACGACTCGGCGTTTTGATCTGCGGCCATGGCAGTCGCAACCGTCTGGCGGTGGAGGAATTCGCCCAGATGGTCGATGCCTTGCGACCCAAGCTGGGGCCGATGCCGGTTGAGCACGGCTATCTGGAATTCGCCAGGCCGATCCTGCGCGATGGGCTGGATTCACTGCGCCAGCAAGGTGTCACAAGGGTGCTGGCCATTCCGGCCATGCTCTTCGCGGCAGGACACGCCAAGAACGACATTCCCTCCGTTCTCAACACCTACACGGCGGAAACAGGCTTGTCGATCGACTACGGGCGGGAGCTCGGCATCGATCGCTTGATGGTGGCTGCCGCAGGCGCACGGGTTCAGGAATGCCTGAATCGGGCGACCGAGGAGGTCCCCCTGAGCGACACCCTGCTGGTGGTGGTCGGTCGCGGCTCCTCCGATCCAGATGCCAATTCCAATGTGGCCAAGGTCACCCGAATGCTGGTGGAGGGCTTCGGCTTCGGCTGGGGAGAAACCGTGTATTCCGGCGTCACTTTCCCGCTGGTGGAATCGGGGCTGCGGCACGTGGTGCGCCTCGGCTTCCGACGGGTGGTGGTGATTCCCTACTTCCTGTTCTCCGGAGTGCTGGTGAGCCGGATCCGCCAGAACACCGACACGGTGGCGGCCGATCACCCCGAGGTTGAATTTCTGTCGGCGGAGTATCTGGGTGATCACCCGAAAGTGGTCGACACGTTTCGCGAACGGGTGGAGGAGGTGTTGCGGGGCGACACCGCAATGAATTGTTCGCTCTGTAAGTACCGGGCTCAGGTGCTGGGTTTTGAACAGGATGTGGGCCGAGCCCAGGAAAGCCACCATCACCACGTGGAGGGGTTGGCGGAAAGCTGCACGTTGTGTGAACGGGAATGCACCGGTGTCTGCCAGGTCGAGGTCATCCCTGGGCACCACGATCACGATCACAGCCATGGCGATGGAGGCCACCATCACCATCCGCCGTACCCCCACGCCGACCATCCCCTGGGCCCACGCACCCTCGGAGCCAAGGGTTCTTCACAGAAGTCTTAAGAAAACCCTGGCATTTTCGGACCAAGGCGCCACCGATCTCGCCAGCGACAGAAGGGATTTTCGACTCATTAGGTTTTCTGATGGAACCTGCGACTCCCCAGACAACCCCTCTTTTTCCACAGGGGGGAGTCAACATTCCACAGGTGGCGGCTTGAAATCGCTGCCAGAGCTGAATCCTGTGGGGATCGTCTCAATCCGTCGAAACGCTTGACAGCAGGATCGCGGCCGATAGCAATGGCCCGACCCGCCAAGCCTCAATCTCCAGACCCCCTGCCAGGCAGGCAGTCTCAACGTGTCTCACCTGCATTTTCAAAAATCACCACAGCTTTGACGCAACCCCATGCGTTGTGGCTTTCTTATGGGCGTAAACGAGATCTGAGCGGATCTTGATGGATCGAAATCATTTGGAGCGTTGTCACGACAAGTGCGTGGCACAAGCCTCTGCGTCTACAGCCGGTTCGCCCTACGTGAGCATGGAGGCCGAGATCCCGGAGGTTCTCTACCGGGGCATGAAGGCGTTCATCGGCGAACACCCGAGCTGGGATCAATACCAGGTCATGAGCTCAGCGCTGGCCCACTTTCTGTTCCAGAACGGCTGCGAAGACCGCGCCGTCACCGAGCGCTACCTCGACGACCTGTTCACTCGCCGCGACGGCTGAGTGCGCAGCGACAGGCGCGGCGGCTGATCGCCATCATCGTGAGCGTTGGGCTCTGCCAGGCCGAAGTCGGCCAGCAGGAGCCATCCACCACGAGCACATTTCTGGCACCCCACAAGCGGTTGTCTGGATCGACGACTCCACGATCAGGGGCGTTCGCCATGGCGGCGCCTCCCACTTCATGGATGTAGTAGCCCGGTGGAGCCGCCCCGTCCGACAGGGCGACGGCACCGCTGAGCAGTGAGTCGGGAAGGGGTAGACGGAACAACTCAGAGACCGGCAGGGCCTCACCACCACCTGCCGCGATGCAGACCTGCATCTGCTGCCGCATGTGCTCCACCATCGACTGTTCGTTGCGTCCCCATTGGCAGTCGATATGGGGGACGGCCATACCCCAGCGATCAGTCATCGAACTGAGGCTGACGCGATTGCTCTCGCGGGGCAGCACCTCGCCATGACCAATCAGAAAGCCGCTCACCGTTTGCGGTCGGCGTCGCAGCCAACCCGGCGGATCGAAACGACCAATCCCTCCCCAGAGGCCATATCCACCTTGAAAGGAAGCACCCTCGAGGTGGCGGCCAAAGGGAAGGAAAAAGCTGCCGGCACCGGTGAGCGGTGGCTGAGGCAGCTCAGAGGGATCAGCAAACGCAAAAAACTGACTGGTGGAGACATGGTCCATCAACCGGGTGCCCAATCGGCCAGACGGCTCCTGCAGACCCTCACGCTGCGACCGGAGCAGGATGGCCACCGTCTGAATCGTCGAGGCCGCCAACACCACTTGATCAGCCCGCAGGGTGTGACGCTGGCCATCGATCTGATCAATCACCACCACGCCGTCGGCGCGGTCCGCCCCAGGGACGACCATGAGCCGCTCCACCAGATGCTGGGACAACAACGCAACCCGTCCCGTCGCCATGGCACGGGGCAGGGTGCTGCCAGGGCTGCTTGAACGCGGCCAGGGGCCATCACGCTCTGGCTGATGGGGACCAAACCCGCGGGAATGGATCGCAGACACTCCGAGCTGTTCCGTCAACGCGGAGGCAAAGCGCTCTTCTGCAGCCGTGAACGGCAGCGGTTCGTGCATCACGCCATTGGGCAGATGCGGCAACCCATCTGCCGATCCATAAACCGCGAACATCCGCTCCAAAGCGGCGTAGTCGTCATCGAGATCGGCAGAGCGGATCGGCCAGGCGACCCTGCCGTCCTCGGCATCAACCCCCTGGAAATCCTCATCAGACAACCGCAGCGTGATGCCGCCCCAGGTCAGACTGCGCCCGCCAACCTGAAGACCACGGGTCCAGAGAAACGGACGCTCTGGCGGATGGGTGTAAGGGTGAAGCCGCTCGTCTGCATACAGACGCGGATTGGCTTTCCAGTAGCCGGGGTGCTGAGCCTGACGGCGGTGGCGACCGGTGCTGACGCCTTCCAGGCGCCGCAGCAGGTTGGCCGGCTCCGAGCCAAGCGCAGCCTCAGGCGACAGATCTGGGCCTGCATCAACAACCAGAACGCGCGCCCCCCCCTCGGCGAGGGTGAGAGCAGCCACACCACCACTGGCCCCGGAGCCAACCACGATGGCGTCCCAGGGCCCGTCGATCTGCTCACTGCGGCTGTTCAAAGAAAGGCAAGAGGAGAACGACAAGTCTCCTGCAGAGGCCGCAAGATCAATCAGCGCAAGGGTGGCTTGGCTTTTTCACAGGACCGGCCTCTGATGGGTCGACAAAAAAGATGCCCCAATCAGCTTGGACTCCATTCAAAGCCAAAACTCTCGTCAACCTTGATGCAATACAAACAAAATAAAAACAGTGTCCATCAACAGTGAGAGCTTCAAGAAAAGTAGACGAACCACTCAATCCTAAAAACAAATCATTATCGGATTACACCCTGACTGAGCATGATCGCAACCGGCGACATTCAGCATAAATACTCTCTACATCGTCTACATCGAATACTTCGCGCAAGAAATGGAACAGCAGAGAGCCAGACAAGTGCCTAAGCGATGGAATACAAATCGAACAAAAATGAAAGCCTGCAAAAAAATCCAATCGATGAATATTTTAAGCCATTCACTTTACTTGCTTAGCAAAGACTACGCCGGGAAATAAACAACAAGCCGGCGTTAACGCATGCAACCTGACAAATAGTCGAAGAAATTTTTACAAACAGCCATCCATTCAAAAACACGCCAACTCCTCAAATCCTTCCATTTAGCAAGACTGGCTGGCAAGCAAAACTCAAATCTAGCAAAAAGCAGCAAAAATGAAACCGCATAGATCTTTGAGCAAAATGCAAAAAATTCCGCCCATCTTCATATCCCCAATCGACCACAAATACATCGCTCTATCTATTTTCAACAGGTGCCCACGACTATCCGACTTTTTACAAGATCGGAAAAGTTTCAACAGATGGAACTGACAAACGACTTTTGAGCCCTAGACACAAAAAAGAGGCCCTGGAAGGCCTCAATTCAAGTTGATCATTGGTGGCGGGGGGGAGATTTGAACTCCCGACCTTCGGGTTATGAGCCCGACGA
>CAJWLE010000124.1:0-5782 GCA_913042965.1 uncultured Synechococcus sp. | reverse complement strand
ACCGATTTCATCGTCACCCTCAAGCCAGTGGAAGCGATGCAGCTCCAGTCCCGTAGCGGTGTTGACGTAATCAACGGTGAGCTTGGTGCAGCGACTGCAATTCAGCAGCATCAGAGAACTCCAGTTCTTTTTCGGATAAGCGCTCTGCACTTCACCCAGGAACTTCACCGTCTCACCCGGCACGTGCTCGTGCTGCACGCACATGGCACCAAAAGCATCGTCGCGCTGATCCCACAGCTGCTTGATGTCGGCGCGACAGAGCATGTCGCAGTCCAGGAACAGCGCCCAGCCCTCGTATCCCATCAGATGCGGAACGAGGAAACGCGTGAAGGAGAAGTCGGTGCTCTGCTTGGGGTCCCGGGGGCGGGTGTAGAGACCCTGAGCCTCCAATTGGGGCGTGACCAGCGGTGTAATCGCCAATGGCACGCTGCTGTGCTGATAAAGACTGTCGATCAGCACATTGGTGGCCGCCCGTTCCCGCGAGTCGTAGCCGATAAAAATCGGTATCGGCGAGGGCACGGTGGACACAGACCAGCTGAGACTCGCAGGGAGGTTAGGCCGAGGGCCAAACGGGTCCAAGCAAACCATTGCTGTAGACCAGGCGGCGGTTGAGACGGGACACCGGAGGCAGCAGAGGTGCTAGCCGAAGTGGCAGGGCTGGAGACGACAACCAGGCGGCGTCGTAGCGAATCGCGTCACTGCGGCCAGGTTCAAATCGCATGCGATTTCCCGAAACGATATGGCTTTTGGAATGCGACCCCGGCTGGAGCATTGCCGCATCAAAGTCAAGCTCCAACCAGTGACAAAGCCGCCGCAGAGCAGCTTCCGGAGCGAGGGCGAGCTCCTCATACCCCAACCGGAACACCGGGTGAGAGCAGCGGTGAAGCTGCTGATCCAGGCGGCGGTTCACCCGCCACCAGCGCAGCAGAGAGCGCCAACCGACACCGACGCCGCGGCCATGGCGTTCAACCCCGCGGCGGGATTCGGAATGCACCCAGGAGCGCACGTCGCGGGTGAGCTGGATGACCCTCACCGGACGACCGAGGGAGTGGGCCTCAACCAACTCCTGATCCGCCTGAAACGACTCCACCACCCAGCGTGGTGACGCTGTTGCCAGGGATTGAATCAACCGGTTGAACTTCTGTTCAAGGGAGCAATCGTCATGCTCAGGCAGCCAGGCGAGCAGGGGGCCCCAGACGCGACAGTCGTCCGCCAGCTCACCGCAGGTGCAGCGACGCTCGAACCGCAACTCTCCCCGGAGCCGCTGAGGACCCCTACCAACTTCATCCGGCGCCGGTCTCGCCAGCACGCGCACCGCTTCTCCGACACCCACGACCTGGGGGTGGGCACCGAGAGCCAAATCGAGAATCGTGCTGCCGCTGTGACCCAGACCTCGGATCAGCAACAAACCCGGTTCAGCCATTGCCAGCCATCGGCTCGATCGGCGCCAGTCGCGGGTCGAGGATTTTCGGCCCCATACCAGCGAACTTCACAGCGATGGAGACCTTCTCACCGCTGCCGAAGGTGTGCGTGATTTCACCAACGCCAAAACTGGCGTGGATCACCTGATCGCCAACACTCCAGCTGCGGCCAGGAGCAGGGCCGGCCTGACGGCGCCGCACCGCATTGGCCGGAGCCGAGGAAGGCTTGTCGCGGTCAACCCGAGTGAGCCGTTCCAGCCGCCGTTCCCGCCGCAGCGCCGCTCCACCGCTCTGCGGGAGATCCCCCTGAACCAAGGCCTCGGGCAACTCCGAAAGAAACACCGAAGGCACCGCCGCTTCGCGCATCCCGCCCCACAAACGTCGCTCACTGGCATGGGAAATGAACAGGCGTTCCTTGGCCCGCGTAATGCCCACGTAACAGAGACGTCGTTCCTCCTCCAGAGACGCGGGGTCATCCAGGGAGCGATAACTGGGGAAGAGACCTTGCTCAAGACCCACCAGGCAGACCACTGGAAATTCGAGACCCTTGCTGCTGTGAAGTGTCATCAGGGTGACCCGGTCGGCAGCGGTGTCCTTGCTGTCCGCATCGCTGGATAGCGCGGCGGTCGCCAGGAAGCCCTCGAGATCCCCCTCTTCGTTCTCTTCCTGGTACTGAAGGGCGGCATTCACAAGCTCCTGGAGGTTTCGACGCCGTTCCTCAGCCTCATCAGTGCCATCTGCAATCAGCTCACTGACATATCCGCTCTTCTCCATCACCTGCTGGATCAGTTCCGAGGGAGCCACATCCCGGCTGCGGGCCTGGAGATCATTCACCAGATCGCAGAACTGAAGCAATCCCTTGGCGGAACGACCACCCAGTGAACGCACTGCTTCAGGGTCACTCACCACATCCCAGAGCGGGATACCCAACTGATTGGCCGCATCGGTGAGCCGCTGGATCGTGGTCTTGCCAATTCCTCGTTTCGGCACATTGATCACCCGCAGGAGGCTGACGGTGTCCGCTGGGTTGACCAGCAGCCGCAGGTAAGCCAGCAGGTCTTTGATCTCCCGCCGGTCATAGAAGCGCAGTCCGCCGACAACGATGTAAGGGATACCCCAACGCACCAGGGATTCTTCGATCGCACGGGACTGGGCATTGGTGCGATACAGCACAGCCATGTCTCCCCAGCTGAGCTCGGGATGGGCCGCCTCCATCGTGCGCAACCGGTGCACAACCGCCTCAGCCTCGGCGATCTCGTCATCGCAGCGGGTGAGGGAAATCAACTCTCCCTCTCCACGGGTCGGTCGCAGTACCTTGTCGATCCGCTCACTGTTGTTGGCGATCAGGGCATTGGCGGCCGCCAGGATCGTGGCCGTAGAGCGATAGTTCTCCTCAAGCTTCACCATTGTTTGGGTGGCGTCATCCGGTGCCTGATCACCGAAATCGTCCTGAAACCCCATCAGGATCGTGAAATCAGCGGCGCGAAAGCTGTAAATGCTTTGGTCGGCATCGCCCACCACGAACACTGAGCGCCCAGACCAATCGTCGTAGTTCTGCGGATCCTTCCCATCCGTCACCAGGAGCTTGATCAGGTCGTACTGGGTGCGGTTGGTGTCCTGGTACTCATCCACGAGCACGTGACGGAAGCGTCGATGCCAGTAGCTGCGCACCTGCTCGCTCTGCTGCAGCAACTGCACCGGCAGCAGCAGGAGATCATCAAAATCCAGAGCGTTGTTGGCTGCCAGAGCCTTGCGGTAACGCCGGTAGACGTCTGCGGTGAGCTTGCCTCGCTGGCCTTCGGCATTGGCCTCCAGCTGGTCGGGAAGCCAGCCCTGGTTCTTGGCGTTGCTGATCGCCCATCGGGTCTTCTTCGGATCGAAGCGCTTGGGATCCAGCTGCAACTCCTGGGTGACGATCTCCTTCACCAGGCTTTGCGCGTCAGCTTCGTCGTAGATCGAGAACTGTTTGGTCCAGGTGAGGCCTTCTGAGTCTTTGAACTTATCGATGTCGTAACGGAGCATTCGCGCAAACAGCGCATGAAAAGTACCGATCCAAAGCTCCTTGGTGACCTCGCGATAGATGCGAGAACGGAGCTGCCGCTGTTCCACCGGCGGCAGGGTGCTCCATGGTTGTCCGTACTGACTCTGCGCCAGCTTCTGGGACAGGAGGAGCTCCAGTCGCTCCTTCATCTCCCTCGCCGCTTTATTGGTAAAGGTCACGGCGAGGATCTGGGCTGGATCCGCACCGTGCTCACCAATCAGATGGGCAATGCGATGGGTGAGAGCACGCGTCTTCCCACTGCCGGCACCGGCCACCACCAACAAAGGCCCTTGGTGGTGATCCACTGCCCTGCGCTGGGCGTCATTGAGGCCGGCCAGAAAGCTCATGGCTGGAGGCTATCGCTCACAGCCCTTCAAAACAGAGCCGGTAAGCTCCGCCTGGCATTTAAGGCAAGGAATGAGAGCGCGTCAGATCCGGCTCGGCGACATCACCTTCGCCAACGATCAGCCCTTCGTTCTGCTTGGGGGTGTGAATGTTCTGGAGGATCTGGACTTTGCCCTGCGTTGCGCCGGCGAATACAAAACTGTGTGCGAGACCTTAGGCATTCCCCTGGTTTTCAAGGCCTCCTACGACAAGGCCAACCGCTCCTCCATCCATTCCTTCCGAGGCCCTGGCCTGGAGGAGGGGCTCCGCATCCTGCAGGCCGTCAAGGACACCCACGGTCTCCCAGTTATCACCGACGTTCATAGCCCCGAGGAAGCAGGGGCAGCCGCCAAGGTGGCCGACATCATTCAGCTGCCGGCCTTCCTGGCGCGGCAAACGGATCTGGTTCGTGCCATGGCAGAGACCGGCGCGGTGATCAACATCAAAAAACCACAGTTCCTCAGTCCGGAGCAGATGCGGAACGTGGTCGACAAGTTCCGCGAATGCGGCAACGAACAGCTGCTGATCTGCGAACGCGGCACCAACTTTGGATACGACAACTTGGTGGTCGACATGCTCGGCTTCGGGGTGATGAAGCGCAGCTGCAATGAGCTGCCGCTGATCTTCGATGTGACCCATGCGCTCCAGTGCCGCGATCCCGGCGGCGCTGCCTCCGGCGGCCGTCGCTCCCAGGTGGTGGATCTGGCCAAATCCGGCATGGCAGTGGGCCTGGCCGGTCTGTTCCTGGAAGCCCACCCGGATCCGCAACAAGCCCGATGCGATGGTCCCAGTGCTTTGCCGCTCGATCGGCTGGAGCCCTTCCTGACTCAGGTGAAAGCCATTGACGACCTGGTGAAGTCCCAACCGGTGTTGGAGATCGCTTAGGCACGAACCGAATCAAACGGAGGGCAGTGCGAGAACGTCTCGCCAAGGCTGATCCAAAACCGACCAGCTGTGTTGTCTCATCGTCGCTGCCGCTGTCTGCCCTAGTCGCGTTCGCAAGGCCGCATCCAATGCCAGACGCTCCATCGCAGTCGTCAATGCGGCAATCGATCCACTCGGAACCACCAACCCGCTCTGCTCATCACTCACCACTTCCAACGGGCCTGGCGATGCATCAGTGACGATCGGAGCAAGTCCGCATCCCATCGCTTCCAGTAGAGCGTTTGGCATCCCTTCGAACCGTGATGGCAGCACGAACACCCCCGCATCAAGGAAATAACGGCTGGGATCGGTTTGAAAACCCAGAAAGTGAATCCGTTCAGCCAGCTGCAGATCCCTCGTGCGTTGCTCAAGCGCGGTACGTTCCGGACCCTCTCCGACGATGAGTAATCGCCATTGAGAGTGAATGGCTGTTGAGAGGGCGGCATAGGCCTCCAACAACAGATCAACCCCCTTCTGGGGCACAAGTCGACAAACAGCAATGAACGCCGATCTCTCGGATTTATGAGACAAACCGATCCCACCCTGTTGCGCAGAGCGGAGCACCAAAGGGTTGGGCAGCAGGTTCATCCTTGAGGCAAGCCCCGGATTTCGGCATTGCAGCGCGTCAAGAACGCCGGCGGTGTTCGCCGTGATGCGATCTGCCCGACACCACAACCAACCTTGTAGACGGGGCCAGGGGAACGACAACCTCTGACGGCTCGGATCGTTGCGCTCAGAGACCACCAGGTGCCCAGGCAGCATCCAGAGCGCCTGACAGCACAGAAGATTGGTGCGAGTGAGCATCGACATCACCCGCCGTGGAGGCGCCTGGGCCAGCAATCGGTGCAGCAGTGAAGCCTGCGGACCGATCAGACCGATCAGCAGCCAACGCACCACGCCACCATGCCTGCCGGGTCGGAGGCCCTGGAGCACCGGCCAACTCACTGCCGCCAGCAACAGTGCCAGCCATCGGTGCAGCAATCGCGCACTCCGTGCCTTCAACGTCCGATGG
>CAJWLE010000123.1:0-5819 GCA_913042965.1 uncultured Synechococcus sp. | reverse complement strand
ATGGCCGTGGCCTGGGACGCGCTGCAATCCATCCCCTGGATCGGCATCACAGGCACCAACGGCAAAACCACGGTGACCCATCTGCTCAGCCATGTGCTGGAGCACAGCGGCCTGAAGGCCCCCATGGGCGGAAACATGGGCGTTTCAGCGGCCGAGATGGGCCTGGAGCTCCAAGGGAGCACAACGAACCACCCGGACTGGCTGGTGATGGAACTCAGCAGTTATCAAATCGAAGCCGCTGAAAGGATTCACCCCGCAATCGGCATCTGGACCACGCTGACTCCCGATCACCTCGAACGGCACGGCACTCTGGAGAATTACCGGGCGATCAAACGCGGATTGCTGGAGCGATCCGAACTGGCGATCCTCAACGCCGATGATCCCGACCTGCGACAACAGCGCAAAAGCTGGAACGGTGGCCTGTGGGTCAGCGCAAACGACCCCAGCCCCGACGGAAACCCTGTTGATGTCTGGATCGATGCTGAAGGGTGGGTGCGTGAACCTGAGCAGGCCCTGTTCGAGGCCAAAGCTCTGAAGCTGCCGGGCGACCACAATCTTCAGAACATGCTCCTGGTCACGGCCGCAGCCCGGCGCATTGGCCTCACCGCAGCACAGATCCAAGCAGCGCTACAGGCGTTTCCGGGCGTGCCGCATCGGCTTGAACCACTCGGACAGCTCAGAGGGATCGCTGTGTTCAACGACAGCAAAGCAACCAATTACGACGCTGCGGAGGTGGGCTTGCGCGCCATGCAGGGCCCCACAGTGGTTCTGGCGGGGGGATCCGTGAAACGTGGAGACGCGTCAGGCTGGCTCGAACAACTGACCCAGCAAGCTTGCGGGGTCGTGCTGTTTGGTGATGGGGCAGCGGAGCTGCACCGGATGATCCAATCCTCGAGCTATGCGGGTGATGTCAATTGCTGCAGCGACCTGGCAGAGGCCGTCAATGCGGCAGTCGTTCTTGCTCAGCAGAACAACGCCAGCAACATCCTGCTGTCCCCAGCCTGCGCCAGCTTTGACCAATACAGCGATTTCGAGGCACGGGGTGATCACTTCCGTCGACTGATCGCAACCCATCCATTGAGCTCAAGCTGAAAGAAATCCGTCGAGACAAACGCCACCAGGCCCAGGAAGGCTCAAGAATGGTGGAAGCAAGAGCAAACAAGCGTGGCCTTCTGGCTGATGAAAAGTGAGCCGGATGCCTATGGCATTGCCGATCTGCGCCGGGAGAAAACAACACTTTGGGATGGCATTCGCAATTACCAGGCCCGAAATTTCATGCGCACGATGCAACCCGGCGACCAGGCGTTTTTTTATCACTCGAATTGCAAACCACCAGGCATCATCGGCCTGATGGAGGTCATTGAAATCGGATTGCTGGACCCAACCCAGTTCGACCCCCAGGCGAAGTACTACGACCCGAAATCAAACCCTGACAAACCGCGATGGGATTGCGCGCGGCTCGAGTTTCGCGGAGAGTTTTCCGAGCTCATGAGCCTGGATCAACTGCGCGAGCTGTACACCGAAGAGCAGTTGCCGGTGATCAAGCGAGGCAATCGGCTTTCAATCCTGCCTGTTCCTGATGCCACGGCTCAAGATCTGCTGATGCGCCTTGGCGCACTCCACTGAAGTGCTGGTTGCCGATGGCTGAGCTGCGGCAACTTCAAGCCGAACTCAGACGCCGTGGAGGAGGGTTTCGCGGCGAAACATATTGCCGACATACACACGGGTGATCTCCCGAGACTCGATGCCGTTTTGCACCAGGAATCCAGCCAGAGCGGCCTGCACCAGCCTGTATTGATCCCAGTTGGGGTGGGTCTCGATGAAATGGGTCATCGCCCGCTGGAGGGGGGCAGGCAACTCACTCTGGAAACTCACCACGCTGTCGCTGTTCTGGGGCGTTGAACCTGACTCCTGCTGCATCTCTCTCTCGGAAACGAACACTAGTTCTCCACAAGAACAGGCCCGAGTCAAGCGTGTATCAGGCAACACTTGTCGCAGCAGTCTCCGAATAAGACAACCTCCCTCACTGCAGTCTGGATCAGCAAAAAATCCGACTACACCCGAACGAGCAGGAATGGGAACCTCGTCAAGACGCATCGCTCGAGCAACAGGCTTTTCCACAGAGTCGAGCGACAGCGGACGAATTGAGCTCAGCCCTGTGGAAAAGCTGTGCACTGCATCCCCATCCGAGGTGGAATGAATCAATGAACAAAGATTGATCAGCTGAGCTAATCACGACTGCTGTCCCACATCGTTCTCACGGCACCGACCAACGCCATCGCTGCGGGGGAAGGCCAGTGCCCCTCAACCCCTCGGCCAGCTACGGGCGTCAGAACCACCGACAGTGTCCACCGCTCTCGATCACCATCCAGGCAGCCCCACCATGGGCCGCGTTCAAGCTCCAGTTCGATGGCCTCTTCCGCCATCAGCTGGTCCACCAGGGCCGCATGATTGTTCACCAGCCCAATCAGGAGCTCACAGAACCCTGACCATTCAGGTTCGGTTAATTCAAACGCCCATCCCTGCCCTCCAACAAGAACAGTGAATTCGCCTCTCTGTGGGTCCCGGGCTACGCGCCAGCCAGGACCCTCCTGTTGAATCACGACGGAACCTGGATCAACCAGGCAGCAGATCCGGCTGATCCTGCTCATCACTCAGTTCAACGATGGCCCGTTGAACCGGCTTCACACTGGACTCCTCCAGCAGGCCATCAAAATCGTCGAAGCGACGCTGCTTGGCCCGGAAGGCAATGCGGACCGTTGTGAGATAGCGATTGCTCGACTGGCGAATCAGACTTTCGCCTCGCTTGGCGAGATCTCCGGTATCAACACCTGCCGAAATCACAAAAGTCTCCCAAATGTCATCTCAATCTAGGTCCCCAACGTCAGGCCAATTGATCGCTGTGGAAAGGCACGTGCATCGGGTAGGTGCGCGGTATCGATCCCGGCGCTCGCAACACGATTTGCCGCCCCAAACCCAGTGCTGCCAAAGGGAGACGCAGGTGCATCAACAGGGCACTGACCTGCTCGAGATGGGCCGCATCCATGCACTCAATACGAATGCTCCCCCAGCTGCGGCGAAGGCGACAGTCCCGCAATGGCTCCAGCAGCCCTTCCATGCGCTGATCCTCGCGATAAAAGGAGAAGATCAGCTGCTGCAGTCGATCCATCTGCGCCAATCCCCTTAATCTCACGTTGTCTTCACCGTGCACTGGCCACGGTCTTGGCCTCTGTGGGAGAAGGAAAGCTTCAGCATTCGGTAACCAGCGGCACCCTGGCCATTGATCTGGGCAGCACCACCACCGTGGTTGCTTTCACCCCGAGCGGACAACGGCAGGCCGACTTGCTCGACCTGCCTCAGATCTGCCGCAGACCCGGCGAAGTTCCCAGCCTGATCTGGACATCACCGGAATCCACGCTGCTGGGACGTGAGGTGCTGGAAGCCGGCCTGGTCGATCAGGACGACCCCTGCCTGTTCGCTGATTTCAAACGTCGGATCGGCAGCGCCCTGGACGACGGCACCGCAGCTCGAGCTGGACAGCTGCTGCTTGAAGGAATCTGGGCTCAGATGCCGGACAGCATCGACGTTCAGCGGCTGGTGCTGAGCGCACCGGTGGAAACCTATCGGGAATACCGCCGCTGGCTCTTGGAGGCCTGCGCATCCTTACCAGTTAACGAAGTCGCCCTGGTGGACGAGCCAACGGCGGCGGCCCTGGGAGCTGGTTTTGCCCCAGGAGCTCGCATCCTTGTTGTGGATTTGGGCGGAAGCACCCTGGATCTGGCCCTGGTGGCCCTTCAGGGAGGTGAGGGGCGTTCAGCACCCGTGGCACAACTGCTGCGGCTGGGGGGACGCGAACTCGGAGACAGCAGCCGCCAGCAACTAAGGCATGCTGAGGTGCTTGGCAAGGCAGGCCTACGGCTGGGTGGGCGAGATATCGATCGCTGGATTCTCGACATCTGCTGCCCGAACGCAAGCGTGACTGCCGCTCAGCTCAATGCAGCTGAACGGCTCAAATGCCGGCTGAGCGATCAAGAGCTGCCAGACCTGACCGAACTGGTGGAAGAGGTGTCAGACGCAGAGAGAACAACACTGCGCCTGTCACGCCGGGATCTGGAAAATCTGCTGAAAGAACGCGGTCTCGGCAGGGCCCTGGAGGAGCTGCTCGAAGCCACCTTGACCGGTGGCCGTCGTCATGGTTGCGATCTAACCGAACTGGACGGCGTTGTCGCCGTTGGAGGAGGAGCCCAATTGCCCTGGTTACGGCGCTGGCTTGTTGAGCACACCGCTCCAGCTCCACTGGTCACACCTCCACCGGTGGAAGCAGTGGCCTTGGGAGCGTTGAGCCTCACACCCGGCGTTTCCATTAGGGATGTGCTGCAGCGGGGGGTGTCGCTGCGCACCTGGGATCAACGCACCCAGAAGCATCAATGGCACCCACTTTTTGTGGCCGGTCAGCCCTGGCCAAGCCCCGAGCCTTTTGAGCTGGTCATGGCCGCCAGCCGGGATGACCAGACGCAACTCGAGCTTGTGCTGGCGGAACCCCAGGAGCAGGGACGGTTCAGCGTGATCGAAGTGGATGGTCTGCCGGTTCTGCAGCAAGGAGCTGCCGGAGAACTGGAGCATCGTCCGTGGTCCGGTGAGCCGCTGCGACTTCCGCTCAATCCACCGGCCCAAGCCGGTGAAGACTGCCTGAAGCTGAGGCTGCGCATTGACGATGCAGCTCTTTTGCAGGCGGAAATCACCGATCTACGCAGCGGTGAAACGCTTCCCCTTCAACAATTGGGCAGCATCCGCTGATCAGGCCGTCCACAACAGGGATGACGCCTCTGGCCGACTCCATACAACTGGTGCATTGACCCACCGCCCTTTCGTGGCACGACAACCCCTGCTGCTGCAGTTCTGGGTGGTTCCTACCCTCACACTGCTCATGGCCGTGGGCGGCCTTGCCTTCTGGTGGCAGCAGCAGTTGCCTGCAAGGGTGCGGCGAGCAGCAGCCAATGAGAATTGGTCCGAATGTCTTCAAGCCAGTGAACAACTCCAAGCTCTGAGTTGGCCTGGGGCGAAGGCTTCAGCCGAACAGACCCTCTGCCGACGCTTTCAGGCGGAGGCCCTCTGGATGAAAGGAGAGCAACTGGCGGCCCTTCGGCTCCAGCAACAGCTCGTCATTTCGGCTGGGTCCACAGCTGAAGACACAGCCCAACTGCAGGCCTGGAGACAAAGCCTGAAGGAACAGGCGTTGATCAAGTATCAGCAAGGCGATCTACCGGAAGCGCTCATGCTGCTGAGCAGAGTTGAGCAGTCCGATCAGGACAAAACGCTCAGCACAGCCCTCGAAGACAACTGGCATCGCAACCGCCTTGAAGCGGAGCGAGCGGGTGATCTGGTGGGAGATCAGCGCTGGTGGGAAGCGCTGGACCGGCTCAACCGCGTGGATCACCCCTGGTGGCAACAGCAGACGCAGGAGCAGCGACAAACCGTGAATGCGGCCATCACAGCCCTGAGCTCCAGCGAGGAGCATCTCCAGCACGGCACCAGCCAGAGCGATGTGATCCAGGGGGAATCGCTGAACATGGCCGTTCAAGAGAAGCTGGCGCAGGGCGTGGAGGCCTGGACAGCGTTTGAAGCGGGATGCAGAAGCCTGGGGGGAAAGGTGGAAGAGGACGGCCCGGAAAGCTTTTGCCGAGCTGATCCCACCGCACAGCCATGAAGCGAACCTGCCATTTGGTCGGAATCCTGATGC
The DNA here is from genome assembly GCA_913042965.1 of uncultured Synechococcus sp. Lineage (GTDB taxonomy): Bacteria > Cyanobacteriota > Cyanobacteriia > PCC-6307 > Cyanobiaceae > Parasynechococcus. The sequence goes on along the minus strand of CAJWLE010000123.1, from coordinate 79 downwards.
AACACAGCATCAGGTCCGGCAAGGGAGCGAAATGAGTTGCTCCTTAGCGGTACCGGTCGCCTTCAGATGCGATGAGAGG
>CAJWLE010000122.1:0-5870 GCA_913042965.1 uncultured Synechococcus sp. | reverse complement strand
CCTTCAGCAACGCGCAGCGCGCAAGCCTTGAGGAAAGCCTCAACACCTTTGAGGCCGAGACCGGTTGGAAGCTGCGAGTGCTGACCCAGTACGAGCGAACGCCCGGACTGGCCGTGCGCGAATTCTGGGGGCTGGATGAGAGCAGCCTTCTGCTGGTGGCAGATCCCCGCGGCGGGAATCTGCTCAACTTCAACGTGGGTGATGCCCTTTTCGCGCTGATGCCGCGCACCTACTGGGTTGAGCTGCAGACGCGTTTCGGCAATCAGTTTTACGTCAAAGATCACGGGGAGGATGGCGCCATCCTTGACTCCCTCAATGCGGTGGAAATCTGTCTAGAGCGCGGAGGATGCCAGGTGGTTCCTGGTTTACCTCTGGAGCAATGGCTCTGGACCTTGACCACCTCCATTCTGGGTGGCTTGATCGCCGGTTTCGCCTCCTACCCCCGCAAGGAGGGTGAAACGATCGCCTGGGCCTGGGTGCTGCTGCTTTCACCCCTCTGGGTGATGTTGTTCGGAGTCTTTGGAATAGCACCTGTGGTCACCCGCACCTCCGATGTGATGCCGCTGCTGCGGAATGGTGTTGGCTTCATGGGAGGCGCGATTGCGGCCTACCTGATTGCCCAGGCGACGGTTGGACGGCGCCTGGAGAACAATTCAGAGAGCTGATCAGGAACGAAGTCGATCGAGGACCGAACGGTCCTCGAGGGTGCTGGTGTCTCCACTGACCTCCTGACCAGCCGCCAATGCACGCAAAATCCTGCGCATGATCTTGCCGCTGCGGGTTTTAGGCAGAGCATCGCTGCATTTGATTTCATCAGGCCGGGCAATCGGACCGATTTCCACACCCACGTGGGATCTGAGTTGCTGCACAAGCTCCTCGGAGGCCTCTCGACCCGCTTCCAGAGTCACAAAAGCAACGATTGCCTCGCCTTTGAGATCGTCCGGGCGACCAACCACTGCCGCTTCGGCGACAGCTGGATGGCTCACCAGCGCGGATTCAATCTCCATGGTGCCGAGACGATGACCGGAGACGTTGATCACGTCATCAACCCGACCCATCACCCAGAAATAACCGTCGGCATCACGGCGGGCACCATCCCCCGCGAAGTAGAGGTACGACCCATCCGCCGGGCGAATGTGCTCCCAGTAGCTCTCGCGGAACCGCTGCGGGTTTCCGTGCACCGTGCGCATCATCCCCGGCCAGGGGGCGCGAACAGCCAGGTAGCCGCCTTGATCGGCATCGCAGCTGTTGCCTTCCGCATCGATGATGTCCGCCTGAATCCCAGGCAGCGGCAGCGTTGCGGATCCAGGCTTGGTGGGAGTGGCGCCCGGCAACGGACTGATCATCACGCCGCCGGTTTCGGTCTGCCACCAGGTGTCGACGATCGGGCAGCGATTGCCGCCAATCACCTCGCGGTACCACATCCAAGCCTCCGGATTGATCGGCTCACCAACGGTGCCCAGCAGACGAAGACTGCTCATGTCGAATTGATCCGGCACTGCACGGCCGCTCTTCATGAAGGCCCGGATCGCCGTTGGTGCTGTGTAGAAGATCGAGATGGCGTGCTTCTGGATCAACTCCCAGAAGGCACCGGGATTGGAGGGACGCGGAGCCCCCTCGTACATCACCGTGGTCGCACCATTCGAGAGCGGGCCGTAAACGATGTAGCTGTGGCCTGTGATCCAGCCCACATCAGCCGTGCACCAGAACACATCGTCATCACGGATGTCGAAGATCCACTGAAAGGTGAGGTGAGCCCAGAGGTTGTATCCAGCCGTGGTGTGAACCACCCCCTTGGGTTTGCCGGTGGAACCGGAGGTGTAGAGCACGAACAGGCGATCTTCACTCGCCATTGGTTCCGCGGCGATCTCGCTGCTCTGGCTCTCCACCAGCTCATGCCACCACTGATCACGGCCAGCGACCATGTCGACAGGCTGCTTGGTGCGCTGCACCACCAGCACGGCCGACACGGTGGGGCAGGCGCCATCCGCAAGGGCTGCATCCACGGCAGGCTTCAGCGACACCGGCTTGTCTTTGCGAAAACCGCCATCGGCGGTGATCACAGCTTTGACGTCGCCGTCATTCAGCCGATCCCGAAGCGCCTCCGATGAAAACCCACCGAACACCACGGAATGGGGTGCACCGATCCGGGCGCAGGCCAGCATCGCAATGGCAGCTTCCGGAACCATCGGCATGTAAAGGGCCACCAGATCGCCCTTGCTGATCCCCATGGCCTTGAGGGCATTGGCGGCCTTACAGACCTCCGCATGCAGTTGCCGATAGGTGAAACGCCGCACATCGCCTGGTTCACCTTCCCAGATCAGTGCCGTTTTATCCGCCCGAGGACCATCAAGATGACGGTCGAGGCAGTTGTAGGAGAGGTTGGTGGTTCCTCCTTCGAACCAACGGGCAAATGGAGCATCCGACCAGTTGAGAACGGTATGAAACGGCTCGAACCAATGCAGCTCGCGACGGGCCGCATCACCCCAGAATTGGTCGGGATCATTCTTCGCAGCATCCGCCAGGGCCCGGTAGGCCTCAAGACTGCCGATTCTGGCCTGGGCAGCGACGTCGGCCGGAGGATCGAACACCCGCTGCTCCTGCAGCACGCTTTCGATCGTCGTTTTGGCGTCGGTCACAGCAGGGGGCGGAACACTCAGTGGAAGGGTAAGGAGAGGAACCGGCATGAATCCAGTTCCCGTATCAATCTTTCGGACTGCCGACGCGTTTGACTGGCATCAATCCACCGGTGATCGCCTTGAACGCGTCGCCCGCAGCCTGCCTGTTCGATCTGGATGGACTGCTGCTCGATACCGAGCCCCTGCATGGACGGGGTTGGGCTGAAGCGGCAGCACGGTTCGGGGCAACACTGAGCCAGAACCAGTTGTTGGAGCTGCGGGGGCGCCGCCGTCTCGATTGTGCCGAGCAGGTGGATGCCTGGTTGCCACAAAGCATCGGCACGGACGCTTTGCTCGCCGTGCAGCAACCCATTGTGCGGGCCCTTCTCGCCAAAGCCCCAGCGATGCCCCATGCCGAGACCCTTGTGGAGCATTGCAAAGCCTGCGGTGTTCCCATGGCACTCGTCACCAGCAGCAGCCGGGAGGCCGTGGCGTTCAAAGCCGCTCCCCATCCCTGGCTGGAGAGCATTCACCAGCGCATCTATGGCGATGACCCCGAGCTCAAGGCTGGTAAGCCCGATCCAGCTCCATTTCTTCTGGCGGCCAAGAGGCTGGGGGTCTCAGCTCAGGACTGCTGGGCACTCGAGGACTCGCAAGCCGGCACCGCGTCCGCCCTGGCGGCAGGGTGCCGGGTGTGGGTCGTGGGAGGCACGCTCTCAGACAACGACGTCAGCGGCAATCCCATTCACGTAGGCGACCTTGGACAGGTGCTAACCCATCTGATCAGTAGAGCCGGCTGAGCACAAAATCCGGTAGTTCGAGCAGTGCAGACTTGCTGGGGGAATCCGAGAGCCAGGAAATCGCTTCACGCGCTTCGCGGGCGAACGTTTCTGCCAATTCGCGTGTGCGCGGGATCGCTCGAGAAGAGCGCACCATGTCGAGGGCTTGGCCCAGGTCACCATCCTGACTGAACTCCCGGGCAATCAACGGCTGAAGGCCCGGATGCTCCTCCATGGCATAAAAGGTGGGAGCTGTCAGGTAACCGCTGGCAAGGTCACTGGCTGCCGGCTTGCCCAGCTGCTGATCACTTCCTGTGAAATCGAGAATGTCGTCAACGACCTGGAAGGCGAGACCGAGTTGCCGTCCGAATTGGTAAAGGCAGTCGAGCTGATCAGGGGAACAACCGCTCAGAACGCCGGCAGCACGGGTGCTGTTGGCAATTAATGAGGCTGTCTTGCAGTAACTCTTTTCGAGGTAGTTCTCGAAACTCTGGGCCGTATCGAAGCGGAACAATCCCTGCTTCACCTCACCATCCGCGAGATCCATAATCACGCGACTGAGAAGTTTCACCACTTCCAGGTCGTCAAGATTGGCGAGATGCCAGCTGGCCTGTGCAAAGAGAAAATCACCGGCAAGAACCGCCACCCGGGCATCAAAGCGGCTGTGAACGGTGTCCACACCACGGCGAGTGGATGCTTCATCCACGACATCGTCGTGAACCAGGGAAGCGGTGTGGATCATCTCCGTGATCTCCGCCAGGCGTCGGTGGCGAGGAGAGAGATCTCCAGTGCTTGAAAGGGCCCGGGAGGTCAGTAGAACGATTCCAGGACGGATGCGCTTGCCACCGGCACTGAACAGATGCTCTGCAGCGGCTTGAAGGATTGGGTGTCCAGCACCGATCAGATTGCGCAGGTCTCCGAGCAGGGTCTCGAGATCGGTCTCGACCGGTTGCAGCAGCTCGGTGACGGTGGTCATGAAACCTCTAGACGCCGCGATCCTAGTGGTCTCGGTCTGGCCGCCGCAGCAGTTGATGCATGACCACAGGACGCTCACCGAGCCAGGGTGTTGCTCGGCTGGCAAAACCATCGGGATCTGCCGTCACGTTGAAACAACAGGAATCGAGCTGCAGACAATCAGCGGCGGGCGCACAGGGCGGCCCGAGAACGGCATCAAGCTGACGGGCCACACCGATGGCAGGGTCGATCAGCTGAACCGACTCGGGCAGAAGCTGCCTGAGCAGCGGCACCAGCAAGGGGTAGTGGGTGCAACCCAGCACGATCGATTCCACCGAGGCCGCCAGCAGTGGCTCGAGGTAATCCTTGGCAGCGCGTCGAAGGTCATCGCTGCACAGATCACCAGCTTCGATCAACGGCACAAAGGCAGGGCATGACTGCTCCAGAACCACAGAGCCCGGGTTCAAGGCTTCGATGCTGGCGCGGTAAGCACCGGAGTTCACGGTGGCAGGCGTCGCCAGAACCCCCACCCGTCGGGTTTTGACCATCGCAGCGGCAGCACCGATAAGTCCGATCACAGGGCAGCCCGCCTGGCCCTCCGCCACATCACGAGCCAAGGCATTGGTGGTGTTGCAGGCCATTACAACGGTGGTGACCCCCTGAGCTCGAAGCCAGGCCACCACCTCAGCAGCAATCAAGCGGATCTCCGCAGGGGCCCGGTTGCCATAGGGAACCCTCGCGGTGTCGCCCAGATAAACGCAGCGCACACGTCCGTGGCGTTCGAGCACACGTTTCAGAACGGTCAGTCCACCAACGCCACTGTCGAAGAAGCCCAGCAGCGGTTTCATCGCACCTCCCGCTTCAGGTAATCAAGGATTCCCGTGGCAATGGCGAGGGCCAGCCGCCGGCGGTGAGCCGGTTGAGCCAGGCGGGGCGCATCGATGTCACCGGTGACAAACCCCATCTCAATCAAGGCAGCAGGCATGACGGTGCGTCGGATCACAAAGAAACGACCTCGCCTCACACCACGGTTGGGAGTCCCGGGAGAAACATTCACCATCTGCTGCTGCAGGTAAGACGCCAACCGACCTGAGCGGGGATCTGAGAAAAAGAACGTCTCAATACCGTTCACATCGGGCCGTCGCATGTTCAGGGCATTGGCATGGATGCTGATGAAGGCCGTGGCCTGGGAACGGTTGGCCAGGGAGACACGGGGCGGCAGATCCACATCCACCTCACGGGTCCGGGTCATCAACACCTCCACACCGCGGGCCCGCAACAAGGCGGCCACTTGGAGGGAGATATCGAGCACGACATCCGTCTCACGCAGTCCGCGGATCCCGACGGCGCCGGGGTCCGGACCGCCATGGCCCGGATCGATCACGATGCGGTAGCGACCGGTAGGAACGACGGGTAATCCGGAGGGATCCACCGGCGTTGTGGTGGGACGGAAGCCGCTCGGGGGGAGCCAGGCTGTGGCACGGCCGCTTAAATCACCCTCTCCGAAATCGGCCAGACC
>CAJWLE010000121.1:0-5885 GCA_913042965.1 uncultured Synechococcus sp. | reverse complement strand
CATCAGGATTGACGGTCTGGTTCGGGTCTTTGCTGGTGGTCCGCTTCACCAGGTCCAGCACGGCCGGGATCCGGGTGGAACCACCCACCATCACGATCTCGTCCAGCTCACTCGAAGACAACTTGGCGTCCTTGAGGGCCTGCTCCACGGGCATGGCACAGCGATCAATCAACTTGGAAGCCAGTTCCTCAAACTTGGCGCGGGTCAAGGTGAGATCCAGGTGCTTTGGACCCTCAGGGGTAGCCGTGATGAACGGCAGATTGATCTCGCTCTGAGTGGCATTGGACAGCTCAACCTTGGCCTTCTCAGCGGCCTCAGTCAGACGCTGCAGGGCTTGCTTGTCCTGACGCAGATCGATGCCTTCGTTGGATTTGAAGGTCTCGGCCAGGTGATCCACGATCACCTTGTCGAAGTCATCACCACCGAGGTGGGTGTCACCGGCGGTGGAGAGCACCTCAAACACACCGTCGCCCACCTCGAGCACGGACACGTCGAAGGTGCCACCCCCCAGGTCGAAAACAAGAATGCGCTCGTTGCTCTTCTTGTCCAGGCCATAGGCCAGGGCAGCCGCCGTGGGCTCATTGATGATGCGCAGCACCTCAAGACCAGCGATCTTGCCGGCGTCCTTGGTGGCCTGACGCTGAGAATCGTTGAAATAGGCGGGAACAGTGATCACCGCCTGAGTGACGGTTTCACCGAGATATTTGCCGGCGTCTTCAGCAAGCTTGCGAAGAACCTGGGCGGAAACTTCCTCGGGAGCGAACTGTTTATCGAGAACCGGGCACTTCACCTTCACGTTTGAGCCGGCCTTCTCGACGCCGTAACTCACTTCCTTCGATTCCTCGTTGACCTCATCCACCCGGCGGCCGATGAAGCGCTTCACCGAATAAAAGGTGTTGTCCGGATTCATGACCGCCTGGCGCTTGGCGATCTGGCCGACCAGCTGATCCTGGTTCTTGGTGTAGGCCACGACGGAGGGCGTGGTGCGGAAACCCTCGGCGTTCGCGATGACGGTGGGCTTGCCACCCTCCATCACGGAAACGCAGCTGTTCGTGGTGCCAAGGTCAATGCCGACAACCTTGCCCATCTGTGCCCACCTCCTGAAAGTGTGAATTGAGTGAACTCATCTTCATCAGCTGACCCCGGCACAGGCGAGGTGGGGTTCCCGAACAGGCAGGCTGGAAGGGCAATCCAGGGACCCCATGATCAAAGGCAGCACAGGGCTTGTGGGTCTGCTGGGCAATCCGGTGAAGCACTCCCTCTCCCCGGTGATGCAGAACGCAGCCCTGGATGCCATGGGACTCGATTGGCGCTATGTGGCCCTCCCCTGCGAGGAGGCAAAGCTCAAGGTTGTCCTGGAAGGGATGCACGCGGTGAACTGCCGCGGACTCAATGTGACCATCCCCCACAAACAATCCGTCGCCAATCTCTGTGCACAACTGAGTCCACTGGCGGAACGTCTTGGAGCGGTGAACACGTTGCTGCCACTCTCCGAGGGTGGTTGGCACGGAACCAACACGGATGTGGAGGGATTTCTTGCACCACTCGGAGAAAAGGAGCGATGGCAGGGGAAACAGGCGGTGGTGATCGGTTGTGGCGGCTCAGCACGAGCGGTGGTGGCTGGGCTGCAGACCCTTCAGCTACGGATGGTTCATGTGATCGGACGCCGGGCGGAGGCTCTGAACCAATTTGTGGCCGATCTTCAGCAGGATGATGCGCCACTGCGTGCAGTCATCGAGCAGGATCCAAGCCTCAGACAGGTGATTGAAGCCGCCGATCTGGTGGTGAACACCACCCCGGTGGGCATGGCTCAGCATGGCGATTCTTCGGCGATGCCCCTGGGAAAGGAGCTTTGGGACGCTCTCCTTCCACAGGCCATCGTTTACGACCTGATCTACACGCCGCGACCAACCGCCTGGCTCGCTCAGGCCGCCGATCGTGGCCACCGCTGCTTCGACGGGCTGGAGATGCTGGTGCAGCAGGGAGCCGCATCCCTGCGGCTTTGGAGCGGACAGCAAGACGTGCCGGTGCCGACGATGCGGTTGGCGGCTGAAGCAGCTTTAGACGCCTAGCGTCGCCGTAATTGCCCGGATGACGATGCAACCCCCGCTCTGGCAGAGGCTTGTCACCCCGCTGCTGTATCTACTGCCGTGGAGCGACGCCATCCCTCTTGGTTTCGGGGAAGGGGGCCTGTTTTTGCAGTACCCAATGCTGCAGCCTCTGGTTCTGCCGGCCCTGCCCTTAATACAACTGGAACGCAGCGTTCCCTTCGATCTCGGCGGCCTGCTGTTGTTCTTCGTGCTGTTCTTGGCCGTGGTTCGCAACCCCAACGTGCCCTACTTCGTGCGTTTCAACGCCCTGCAGGCCCTGCTCACCGACATCGCACTGATTGTGCTGAGCATCGGTTTCCGATTGGTTCTGGCACCGCTTGCTGCTGGCAGCCTGCTGTTAGGCACCCTGACAAGCACAGTTGTGATTGCCGTTCTCGCAATTCTCTTGTTTGCCTGGGTGGAGTGCCTGCGCGGGCGTGAACCGGATCTGCCGGGCATCAGTCAGGCCGCGCGAATGCAGCTGTACTGAGTGAAGGAAAACTGTCGGGAGATAAGGTGACCAATCCGGCGCTCACCATGGTGAGCCTGAAGACCCTGTCGGTACCCATGACACACGATCCCTATTACGAGACCATGTACATCCTCCGTCCGGACATTCCGGAGGAGGAAGTGGAAAGCCATCTGCTCAAGTACCGCGACATGCTTGTGGAGACAGGCGCCGAGGTGCTCGACAACCAGATGCGCGGCAAGCGCCGTTTGGCCTATCCGATCAACAAGCACAAAGAAGGCATCTACGTGCAGCTGAGCCATAACGGCGACGGTCAGCAAGTGGCCGTGCTGGAGAAGGCCATGCGACTGAGCGAGGACGTGATCCGTTACCTGACGGTCAAGCAGGAAGGTCCTCTGCCTGCCCCTCGCGTTGTGCCCGGCAGTGAACCCGCTCGGCAGGAAGAACCCGCACCCGCCTCCTGAAGGCGGTTGTTCAGTCCATTGGCAGGCGATAGCGTCTGCCAATGGACCACCCGGATCAATTTCAACCGACCCCAGAACAGCCGTGGTGGTCAGGTCATTCATCGAGATCCGATGATCGGGACCAGTTACTGGGCAAAATCGAAGCGCTCGAAGGCCAGATCAGCGCCTACGAAAGTTTGCTGGAAGACTTACCCGATCTGTTCGAGCGCAAATTTCAACAGCGGCTCGAACCGTTGCTGGAACGCTATCGCCTGCTGGAACAGGGGCTGAACGCGGATGGGACGCGTCCTCCAGCCCTGCCACCTGGGGATGACACATTGTCCGAATCCCAGCGGAGCAAAGTGATCCAGCTGGGTCGGTTGCGATGGCCGCGTCTGCTGCGGCGGGATTCAGCCTGAACGGCGCTGCGATGCTGCCCAGAGTCGGGTCGGCAGACCCCACACATAGATGAAGCCTTCAGCGGCACGATGATCGAACTGATCGTCGCTTCCATAGGAAGCCATCGCTGGAACGTAAAGGCTGTTGTCGAAGGAAGCACGACCGATCACTGCGGCCGAACCCTTGTGGAGACGCAAACGCACCACACCGTTCACATGCTGCTGGGTGCGATCCATGAACCCATCCAGAGCATCCTTGAGCGGTCCGAACCAGAGGCCCTGGTACACCAGATCAGCCCACTGCATCTCCAGCTGACGTTTGCTGCGCAACACATCCGCCGCGAGCGTGAGACTCTCAAGCTCCTGGTGAGCCTGAATCAACAGGAGAAGGCCAGGCGTTTCGTAAATCTCCCGTGACTTGATCCCAACAACCCTGTTCTCGATCATGTCGAGGCGTCCGATGCCGTGGGTTCCTGCCAGACGGTTGGCCTCACGGATCATGGCCACCGGATCAAGCGACCCACCGTTGATTGCGACAGGATTTCCGGCCTCGAAACGAATCTCGATCTCCTCAGCAGCATCCGGCGTATCCGCCACGGCTGCCGTCATCGCGAAGACCTCCTCCGGAGGAGGCACCATCGGATCTTCCAGAGGACCGGCCTCAATGCTTCGCCCCAGAAGATTGAGATCAATCGAATAGGGCGACTTCTTACTGACTGGTGCAGGAATTCCACATCGCTCGCCATAGGCGATCGTCTCCTCCCGGCTCATTCCCCACTCTCGAGCGGGTGTCAGCACCTTCAGATCCGGAGCCAGGGATGCGATGGCCACATCAAAACGCACCTGATCATTGCCCTTACCGGTACAGCCATGGGCCACGGCATCGGCGCCAACCTCCCGGGCCACTTCCACCAATCGACGAGCAATGAGCGGCCTGGCGAGAGCAGTGGATAAGGGGTAACGCCCCTCGTAGAGAGCATTGGCCCGGATCGCCGGAAAAGCGAACTCCTCGATGAAGGGTTTGATCAGATCGCCCACAAGGGACTGACTGGCTCCCGCGTCCAGTGCCTTCTGACGGATCGGCTCCAACTCATCGCCCTGTCCGAGATCAGCCGCGAAAGTGATCACCTCCTCGACGGCCCACTCCTCTTTCAGGTAGGGAATGCAGACGCTGGTATCTACCCCACCGGAATAGGCAAGAACCACCTTCTTGGCACGGCCCATCAACGGGTCTCCTGATCAGAATCGACTGATTCTCTCCTCCCATGGTCCATACCGGCCTGGGAAAGAATCAGCCAGCCAGCCATCAGCAGTGGCGGAAGCAGCATCACCACCATCACGACAGGCCAGCTGGCCTGCAGAGGCTCAGGCCTCAGATCGCCCCAGCGACGGAGACCGACGCTGATGGCAAGTGAAGCTCCCCAAACCGAGGCCATCAACGTCAGCTTTCGCACGTGTCAGCCGTCGTACATGTCTTATAGTGAAGGATTGCCCCGAGTCCTGGTAAAGCATGAGCGCTCTGGTCGACACGAATGCCCTGGACAGCGTCAATCCCTCACTGACGCGCTACGGCCGCAAAGATCCAGCTCCGGTTCTACCGCTGAGGGAAGAGCCTGATCTGCTGAGCTGGCTTGAAGCCAGCGGACGGCTTGTGGCTGATGAAGATTCAGACTCAACCGAGGTGAGCACCGTTGAAGAGGAGGAACTCTCCGCATTGATGGGCGAGAAAGAGGATTACAACAAGGACGACGAACAGAACGAAGAACAGTGGGAGGACTGAGGTCCCAGCAACCGACGATTCAACCGTGAGCGACGCCAATCAGAGCCCGAGCCCTTGGTGGCACAACGGGACTGTCAGTGCCGTCGCTCTGATGCTGATTGTTCTCGGCTCGAGCCTGCTGTCCGACAAATGGATTCCCAACAGTCAGCTGACGCTGCCGCTGTTGGTGTCAACGATCATCGCTGGCCTGGTCGCAGCAATCGGGATCCCCCGGTTGAAGGCCCTGAAAATGGGGCAGATCATCCGGACGGAAGGTCCGAGCGGACATCAGTCGAAGGCGGGAACACCCACGATGGGTGGACTGCTGGTGGTGCCGGTGGGAGCCGTGCTCGGCAGCTTGATCAGCGTGGAGGGAACCGCCTCCCACCAGTTGCTTGCCGTGGCGACGGTCACCCTGGCTTTCATGGTGATCGGCGGTTTTGACGACTGGAGCAGTCTCACCAAAAAGACCAACAAAGGCCTGACACCCCTTGGGAAGTTGCTGTTGCAGGGCATTGCAGGAGGGGCGTTCCTGGTGGTGTCCGGCTGGCAGGGATGGATTTCCACCAGTGTGAGCCTGCCCTTCCATTGGTCTCTGCCGCTGGGCCTGGCGATCTGGCCGCTGGGTCTGTTTGTGTTTCTGGCGGAGAGCAATGCCACCAACCTCACCGATGGCCTCGACGGACTTGCCAGTGGTTGTGGAGCTCTGGTGTTCAGCGGAATGGC
>CAJWLE010000120.1:0-5885 GCA_913042965.1 uncultured Synechococcus sp. | reverse complement strand
CGCTGATGCCTACGTGAGTGCTCTACCGGTGGACCCCTTCAAGTTGCTGCTACCGGAGCCCTGGAAGCAGATGGACGTGTTCAGCAAGCTGGATGGCCTCCGCGGTGTTCCTGTGATCAACCTGCATCTCTGGTTTGACCGCAAACTCACGGATATCGACCATCTGTTGTTCAGTCGATCGCCACTGCTCAGCGTTTACGCCGACATGAGCATCACCTGCAAGGAGTACGAAGACCCTGACAAGTCGATGCTGGAGCTCGTGTTTGCTCCCGCCAAAGACTGGATCGGACGTTCTGATGAAGAGATCATCGAAGCCACGATGGGTGAACTCAACAAGTTGTTCCCCACCCACTTTGGTGGAGACAACCCAGCCACGCTGCGTAAATTCAAGGTGGTGAAGACGCCCCTTTCGGTTTACAAGACCACCCCTGGTTGTCAGAAACTGCGGCCTGATCAGACCACTCCGATCAAAAACTTTTTCTTGGCAGGTGACTACACCATGCAGCGCTATCTGGCCTCAATGGAGGGTGCTGTGCTCAGTGGCAAGTTGTGCGCTGGCGCAGTGGACCGCAAGTTCGGCGAGCTGGCATCATCAACCACTGCAAGTGAGCCGGTAACGGCTTAAATCATGCCCCTCGTCTCCCAGGATCTCGACGCAGCCTTTGAGGCTTGCCGTCGGGAGACCGCCGAGTGGGCCAAAACCTTTTACATCGGTACGTTGCTTCTCCCTCCAGAGAAGCGACGTGCCATTTGGGCGATCTACGTCTGGTGTCGTCGCACCGATGAGCTGATGGACAGTCCGGAGGCCCAGGCCCGTCCCGTCCATGAACTGGCTGATCGCTTGGATCACTGGGAACAAAAGACCCGTGCTCTCTTTCAAGGTCGTATTGATGACGACCTCGATGCGGTGATGGTGGACACCCTGGAGCGTTTCCCGCAGGGAATTCAGCCATACCTGGACATGATCGAGGGTCAGCGCATGGACCTCACCTGGACCCGATACCCACAGTTTCAAGATCTCAAGCTCTACTGCTATCGCGTGGCTGGGACAGTCGGCTTGATGACCCAGGGCGTGATGGGCGTTGATCAGGCCTACACGACTGCTCCTTGGAGTCATCAACCGGATACGTCAGATGCTGCGGTTGCTCTGGGAATTGCCAACCAGCTCACCAACATCCTTCGGGATGTCGGTGAAGATCGCGGCCGTGGGCGGATTTATCTGCCCCAGGAGGATCTGAAGCGCTTTGGCTATTCCGAGGATGATCTGATGTCAGGGAAGCTGAATCAGGCCTGGCGTGAGCTGATGGCTTTTCAGCTGGAGAGGGCCCGCGACTGGTTTGCCCGCTCCGAGGCTGGGGTGAGGTGGCTTTCTAAGGATGCTCGTTGGCCGGTTTGGACGTCACTGCGTTTGTATCGCGGCATTCTTGATGCCATTGAACGCATTGATTACGACGTGTTCAACAATCGCGCCTATGTGGGCAAATTCAGCAAGCTTCTCGATCTTCCCCGCTCATTTCTCTTGGCTCAGGCTCGCTAAATAGCGTTCAGTCGGGAAGGTCCAAAACCTATAAAAAAAACCCCCTCAGATGTCTGAGAGGGGTTGATTGAAGTTGTTGTGAGAAAGAATTCAGACCGCTGTCTTTTGATTGCCCAGAAGGTCCTTCAGTTTTGACAGCTCACCAGCCCAGCGTGGGTCGGGTGCTCCCTCACTTTTCGCATCGCTGTGCACGACTTTGTTCACCGCCTTGCGCGCCGCTTGGGGTTGGCCATTGGCATTTGATCCAGCCCGACGATTCCCGCCACTTTCACGACGCTCGGAGCGCTCAACGCGAAGGTTGCTGCCGCCGAAATCCTTGCCGTTGAGCTGCTCGATCAGGGCATCAGCAACTTTTTCGTCGTCGACATTGGCAAAACCGAATCCACGGCTTGCTCCGGTTTCACGGTCCAGGACAGCCTTGAAGCGAATTCCTTCCCCGATGGACTTGAGCAGAGCAGCCAGCTCCTGTTCATCGAAGGTTTGCGGCAGGTTGCCGATGTACAAGCGAATGCTCATGAAGGAAGGGAAATGCGATTCGTCGGTGTCGGACCGTCATCGTTGACACACCAGCAAAGTTAATCACAGAGCCCCTCTCGTTTGGGCCCACCATCGTTTTGCTTCTCGGAGAGCCTGGTCTTGCCCTTTGATGCGCCCAAAGGCGGCCTCCTTGCGGAGATGGGCCAGCAGATCGCCAATCAAGGGGCCAGCTGGCATCTTCAGGACCTGCATCAACGTGCTGCCGCTCAGGGGAAAGCGGGGATGAAACAGTGGGTCTTCAGAGTCCCGCCATCGTTTCAGCCAGGTGTCCTGAACCGGTCGATTCAGATGAAGAATCAGTGCCGGTAGATCCGCTTCCAGATCAAGGTGCAGCTGAAGGCGATCGTCTTCCGCCAGCTGCTCCAGCTTTGAACCCGCGGTCTGAAGCCAGTACCGGAGGCGTCGGCAACGCTGCTGGAGCGCACGGCTTGCCCGCAGTTGCGCGAGGCCTTTATCACTGATCAGGCCGCTCAGACGGGCTAGGGGCAACGCCTCCTGTCGTTCTGCAGAGGTGAATAACGCGGCATCATTCAGGGATGGGAGGGTCTGATGGGCGGCCCAGGGACTGATCAGATCCAGTTCGGTCAGGTGCCGCAGAGCCACATCCGCATGAGGACCGGCGACCAGCTTCTCAATTTCTGCCAGGATTCGCTCCGGTGCGGCCTCCTTGAGCCGATGCCGAAGATTGCTGATCCAGTCGGCTGTTGTGGCATCCAGGGTCAGAGGGATCTGCGCCAGCAGTCGAAGACCCCGTAAAAGCCGCAGCGGATCCGCTCTGAGGTTTGCTTCCCTTACAGCCCTCAGACGCCCTTCAGCGAGGTCCTGAAGCCCACCGGTGGGATCCACGAGGAGAGGAGTCGTCTTGAGCGGCAATGCAATGGCATTCAGCCGATAGTCCCTGCGCCAGAGATCGTCCTCAAGGCTGTTTCCTTCCCGTCGGGCGATGTCGATGGTCCAGCCCCGCAGCACCAGTCTGGCGATGTCACGCCTTTCATCCAGCACAACGAAGCTCCCCCCCAGTTCACGGTGCAGCCGCTGCGTCAAGCCAAGGGCGTCGGAGCTCACCACCAGATCGAGGTCCTGTTGTGCCGGCAGGCGATGGAGCAAGGCATCCCTCACCGCACCGCCCACCAAAGCCGTTTCCGCAGGCAGGAGGATCAATGGCACGGGCCATTGATCGACGGCCAAACGCTGCCAGACCTGCTCAGATTGGCTTTGGCGATTCAGAATGTCGTCCGATGCGGCGGAGGAGGACATGTGTATCTGCGTGGACTGCCGCTGGGTCGACCGATGCCAGGCCTATCACGCTGTGGAACGTCAGCATGGTGCCCCTCACCTAACAGAGCATCCTGATCTGACACCGCGTGAGCCGCGTATTCACATCTCGGTTCTCGATCTCCCTGGTGGCTCCACAGGTGTGGAGTGGGATGTGCGGGCATGTAGCAGTTTTGATGCCGAGCCAGGACGCTGGAGCCGGCTGCGCCCTGGGGAGGCAGTGCCGCAATGACGCAACCGAACCGCTGTGAGTGATGCCACCTCGTCGAAGCTGCTGCTGGCCCTGCACAGCTGCACCGATCGTTTCGGGGTCGCCGTGCAGGAATCGGTGGGTGCTCCCCGTGTTGCTGTTTTTGACGACGGCCGCAGCTTGTCCAACAGCCTGATTGAGCGGGTGGATTCCCTGCTCCCCCGGAGCTGTTGGTCAAAGATTCAGGGGCTTGCTGTTGCAACGGGCCCTGGAGGCTTCACCGGAACACGATTGACCGTGGTCATGGCTCGCACCCTGGCCCAGCAGTTGGGCTGCCCCTTGCTGGGCGTGAGCGCATTCGCTCTGATGGCTCAGCGCCTGCAGTGCAGTCATCAGCCGTTCTGGATCACCCAGGTTCTGCCACGCCGCGGTGTGGTTGCTGGCCAGTACAGCATTGCTGGAGACACGGTGACGGAGATCGAAGTCCCCCATTTGCTTGAGGACGGTCGAGTTGTCACTCCGGCACGGTCCGCGGAGCTGGATGTGGAGGCTGATGTCGCTTGCCTTTTAACTCAGCTGCAGCTGAGTCTGGAGCGGCGCGATCATCTCCCTTGGCAGGGTGTTCTGCCGATTTATCCCACCTCGCCGGTGGGTCCTGTCTGATGGCGGGGCTGCGGGCCGGAATTCTGCTGAGTGCCGGCCTGGCGGTATGGATGTTCGGCACAGGTCCTCTCGCGCCCTATCGCCGTGCCCTGTTTGATCGCAGTGCCCCTCAGCTCGTACTCGTGCTGGGTGGTGACGTGGATCGTGAGCGCGTTGGAGCTCGCCTGGCCCGTGAGCTGGAGCTGCCTCTGCTGGTGAGTGGTGGCAGCAACCCGGAATATGCAACCTGGTTAATCCAGGACGAGGGGTTGGAAGTCGAGCGGGTTGAACTCGATTACCGCGCCCAGGACACTCTTGGGAATTTCACCTCCCTGGTGGATGAACTTCAGGATCGGCAGGTGAAGCATCTGCTGCTGGTGACCAGTGCCGATCATTTGGCTCGATCAATGGCCGTGGGTCAAGTGGTGGCAGGAAGCCGTGGGATTCACCTCACGGGTGTTCCTGTGGCCTGTGAACCTCGCTGTGTCTCGGAGAGCTCCTTGAAGACGTGGCGGGACTGGATCCGAGCTGTGGCATGGGTGGCCACGGGACGAGATCTCAGGAACGTGGCTGTTCCAGTTCCAACAGGTCGTTGATCCGCTCTTTCAGCAGCGCAGTGGTGACATCCAGGTCGGGGCGACGACGGCTCGCTGGTGGTGGAATCGGAGCGCCGACCCGCAGCTGCAGTGGCACCAGACGGGGCCAGATCCGACCGCTGCCCAGCGCGCGATGGCTGTTGACAATCGCCACAGGCAGCAGCGGAGCACCGCTGCGAGCCGCCAGTAGTGCTGCTCCTGGCAGAGGATTGTTCACGCGACCGTTGGCTTGCCGGGTGCCATCGAGGAACACCCCAGTGGCCCATCCTTCTTCCAGTTTGGCGGTGGCAGTCCGGATCGCTTCGCGATCACTGGCTCCGCGGCGCACTGGATAAGCACCACAGGCTCGGATCACAGCGCCCAACAGTGGGATCGCAAACAATTCAGCCTTGGCCATGAAGGCGACCGGGCGGCCAAGGGCATGGCCCAGCAAGGGTGGGTCTAGGTGGGATCCATGGTTTGAAGCCACCACCAAGGGCCCTTCCATCGGCACATGCTCCAGGCCCTGGGTGCTGCCGCGGAACAGGAATCGGAACAAGGGAAACACGAGCAGACCGCTCACCAGGCGATAGGTGAGGCTTGGTTCCGGTGTGCGAACAATCGGTGCGTCGCTCACTGGCCAAGATCTGCAGCGCCAGCAATTTGCGCGGTGGTCACCCCGTCCATGCTGCGTTTGGCCAGACCGCACAGCACGTTGCCGGGGCCGATTTCAACCAAGGTATCGACCCCGTCGGCTGACATGGCCGCCATCGTTTCCCGCCAGCGAACACCGGTGGTCATCTGCTGCTTCAGCCTCTCTTTCAGCGCTCCACCGTTGCTGGTTGTGCTGGGATCGCTGTTGCTGAGAACCGGGATGCGGGCATCACGGAAGCTGACGCCATCGAGGGTGGCGGCGAAATGATCTGCGGCCTCAGCCATGAAGGGTGAATGGAACGCTCCTGAGACAGCCAGCGGAATTGCCCGTTTGCATTTGAGCTGTTCACTCACCTGGCCCACGGCCTCCGGTCGCCCGGAGATCACGACCTGAGCCTCGCTGTTGTCGTTGGCGATGCTTACGCCATCGATGCTGTTCACCAGCTCGTTCAGTTGATCCCGATCAAAGCCAATC
>CAJWLE010000119.1:0-5911 GCA_913042965.1 uncultured Synechococcus sp. | reverse complement strand
CATTGCTCTCTACCGCGTCCTGTATGGGTTCAGCCAGGGCTTGAACGTTGCTGATGGCACCGCAAGTCAACAGAACCACGAGCCAACGGGGCATTCCACCGACACAGCTGCACTAGCTAGCAGCTGACTGCGCTGTTGTGCAGGCTCACGCTTTAATCAAGTCGCGGATAGCGATCGGCGATGGGATTGCCGGTGAAACGTGCAACCCAGCCTGCGCTGTTGTTGAAGAACCGCAGTGCGCAGAACGAGGGTGCGGATCCCATGTCGAACCAGTGCCGTGTGCCTGCTGGTACATGGATCAGATCACCTTGCTCGCAGAGGACCAACAGAACTTCCTCGTTGATATGGAGACAGAACAGCCCCTGCCCCTCCACGAAGAAGCGGACTTCGTTTTCGGAATGGATATGTTCCGCCAGGAATTTGCTGCGGAGCGCTGTCCGTTCGGGATGGTCCGGGTGCATGCGGATTGCATCGACCGTGACATAGCCCTCGATGGTCTGGATTCGGTTGATTTCATCGGCATAGACGCTGAGAATTTCAGCTTGATCGGCCCCTCGCGTCAGGCTTCGGCGGGTCGGCCACTGCTCAAAAGCGATTCCGCGAGTTCTCAGCTCACGCTGAATGGAATCAGGGTCGATGCAGATGCGCTGGGGACGAGGCGTCTCCCCTCGGACCGCTTCGCTCTGGTCTGGAAAGATGCTCAAACGACTCATCGACCTGATCCATGAGGGAGCTCTCCGCTGTCCATCATTGACCCCCCTCTGATCGCGGGCCTCACCCTGGTTGGCGTTGGCCCCGGAGATCCGGAACTGATGACTCTGGCGGCGGTCGATGCCATCAAGCAGGCCCAGGTTGTCGCATTTCCGGCTGTGCGTGATGGGGCGGAGAGCATGGCCGCTTCGATCGCAGAGCCATGGATCCGTCCTGAACAGCGTCGACTCCCCCTGGTTTTTCCGATGGTGGAGGCCGCCGAACCCCGGCGCCATGCATGGCATCAGGCGGCGGCGGCCCTTGCGGCCGAGGTGGAATGTGGCCATGCCGTGGTCTTGCTCTGTGAAGGCGATGCATCGCTGTTCGCGACCAGTAGCTATGTGGTTCTGGCTCTGCAGCAGCAATACCCCCGTTGTCCGCTGCGGGTAATCCCTGGTATCACGGCCATTTCGGCGGCGGCGGCGGCAGGCGCCTGGCCCCTGGCTCTTCAGCAGGACCAGCTGCTGGTGATGCCATGTCCAGACCATCACGAGGACCTGATCGCTGCTCTTGCTGATGCGGCCCGTCAGGAACGCGTGTTGGCACTGCTCAAGCTGGGTCGACGCTGGAGCTGGGTTCGTCCTCTTCTGGAGCAGCAGGGGCTGCTGAAGCACACGCTCTTCGCCGAGCGGGTTGGCTGGGCAGATCAAAGGGTTTGCAGGGCGGATCTGCTGCCTGCCGGCCAGCGTCCTTACTTTTCGCTTTTGCTGATCAGGCAAACCTGGCCGAAGGTCATGCCATGACCTGATCGAGTTGACGGTCCAGCAGGTTCACAGCTTCGGCGGGTGTCGGGGCTCGCATCAAGGCATGGCGTAGCTGCGGTGCTCCGGGGAAACCAACGCAGGTCCAGCCCATGTGTTTCCTGGCGATCAGAAGACCATGCTCCCCCCGGGCTTCCACCAGAGCCAGCAGCTGCTCTTTTGCCAGTTGCAACCGCTCCGCAGGGCCCGGTGTGGACGGCACCGTTCGCCCTGCCAGGGCGGCATCGATCTGGCCCACAAGCCATGGGGCTCCCATGGTGCCTCGGCCCACCATCACGCCCGCTGCACCGGTTTGCTGCAAGCAACGCAGGGCATCGTTGGGGGTTTTGATGTCACCGTTGGCAATCAGCGGAATGGTGAGCGCTTGTTTCACTGCGGCGATCGCGCCCCAGTCGGCATTGCCTTTGAAACGTTGCTCACGGGTGCGGCCGTGCAGGGTGAGCAGCTGCGCGCCGGCATCCTCCAGCTGTCGGCACCACGTCACTGGATCAGCGTCACTGCCGCACCAGCCCAGACGGGTCTTCACCGTGACAGGAATTTGGACGGCATCCGCTACTGCTGAAACGATTCGGCGGGCCAGATCGGGGTCCTGAATAAGGCCGGAGCCGCCTCCCTTGCGTGCGATTTTGCGCACGGGGCATCCCATGTTGATGTCAATCAGATAAGCCCCAGCTGCCTCGGCTCGGCGGGCTGCGTCGGCCATCGAGTGAGGCCTGTGGTCGAACAGCTGAACACCGATCGGTCCTGGTTCTTCGGATAGCTCCTCCACCTTGCTGAGGCCGTGTCCCATCTCCAGGCTGGTTGCATTCACCATCTCGGTGAAGAGCAGCGCCTCGGGTGCCCAACGCCGCACCAGCCGGCGGAAGATTTTGTCGCTAACGCCCGCAAGCGGGGACTGGAGCACGCGACAGGTGAGCTCACGGGCGCGGCCGCGCCCGGGAAGCTGGATCGCTGGAGAGGCAAGCATGGGTCCATGCTGCCGATTGATGTGACGGACCTCTGGCCTCTCAGCCGTGATCTGTTGGTTCAGATCCTCGAAGACCGCTGCAGTGATCGCTTTGTCTGCGAGCGCATCTGGGAGCGGTTGGGCTACCGCGAAGTCGCGGCGGGGGCATGGGGTGCCGGACCCGAAACACCCGCGGAGTGGTCTGAGGTTTTTTCTGAAGCCCCCCAGTTGATTGCTGAACGCCCGGCTTCCGTTCGGCTGACCCGCTCGATCGCGAAGCCCCACAAGCAGCTTCTCAAGCAGCAGCTGGCCTTTCCCGGGTATCGCATCGGTGAGCTCTACCCCCGGCGCACCCGCCGGGCGACGGCGGTGAACTGGTTGCTGGCCTGGCTGGCGGAGCGCAGTGAACCACTGATGGAGCAAGGGCCTCTGGCCCCTGAGCTCCCTGCTCCGTCGAATCCGGTTTTCGGCCATCCCGGTGATCTGCCGGTGACCTGAACGCTTAGGCCGGAATGGTCACGGGGGTGCCCGTTGGTGTGTTGTTGAACAGCCAACGCTCCTGGGCAAGAGGCATTCTCACGAAGCCATTGCTTCGGGAAATACCCAAGCTCTGGCGGGCGTCCTCATGAAAGCCTTTGGTTTCTCGGGTCTGTAGGGTCAAAGATTGAACAAAGCTTCGCCCTGTGGCGCGTCCCGTCGTTGCGATCATCGGACGCCCCAACGTTGGCAAGTCCACTTTGGTGAACCGCCTCTGTCGCAGTCGTGAGGCGATTGTCCATGACCAGCCCGGTGTGACCCGGGACCGGACCTATCAGGACGGTTACTGGGGGGACCGTGAATTCAAGGTGGTCGATACCGGTGGCCTGGTGTTTGACGACGACAGCGAGTTCCTTCCGGAGATCCGTGAGCAGGCATCACTGGCTCTGGAGGAGGCAAGCGTGGCTGTGGTGATCGTGGATGGTCAGCAGGGGATCACAGCTGCAGATGAATCGATCGCGGACTTTCTCCGCAGCCGTTCTTGTCCCACCTTGCTGGCGGTGAACAAGTGTGAGTCGCCGGAGCAGGGGCTTGCCATGGCGGCTGAGTTCTGGAGTCTTGGTCTGGGAGAGCCATACCCGATTTCGTCGATCCATGGCGTGGGCACCGGTGATCTGCTCGATCAGGTGCTGACCTTTCTGCCGCCGAAGGATGAGGAAGGAGACGAGGAAGAGCCGATCCAGATGGCGATCATCGGTCGCCCCAATGTGGGTAAATCCAGTCTGCTCAATGCCATCTGTGGTGAGCAGCGCGCCATCGTCAGCCCCATTCGAGGGACCACCCGAGACACGATCGACACCAGCATCGTCCGGGAGAACCGCCCCTGGCGGCTGGTCGACACCGCTGGTATTCGTCGCCGCAGGAGTGTGAATTACGGGCCCGAGTTCTTCGGTATCAACCGCAGTTTCAAGGCCATCAATCGAAGCGACGTCTGTGTTCTGGTGATTGATGTCCTGGATGGGGTCACCGAACAGGATCAGCGGCTGGCAGGCCGCATTGAAGAGGACGGTCGTGCCTGCGTGGTGGTTGTGAACAAATGGGATGCCGTGGAGAAAGACAGCCACACCCTGTCGGCCATGGAGAAGGAGCTGAGGGCCAAGCTCTACTTCCTGGACTGGGCTCCGATGCTGTTCACTTCAGCCCTGACAGGGCAAAGGGTGCAGAGCATTTTTGCCCTCGCAGCCCTCGCGGTCGAGCAGCACCGTCGTCGCGTCAGCACGTCCGTGGTCAATGAGGTGCTCAAGGAGGCCCTGAGCTGGCGCAGTCCCCCCACCACGCGAGGTGGACGGCAGGGACGGTTGTATTACGGCACTCAGGTGGCCAGCCGGCCGCCCAGCTTCACTTTGTTCGTCAACGATCCCAAGCTCTTCGGGGACACCTACAGGCGGTATGTGGAACGTCAGATTCGAGAGGGTCTCGGCTTCGATGGCACTCCGTTGAAGCTCTACTGGCGAGGGAAGCAGCAGAGAGATGCGGAGCGCGATCTGGCCCGTCAGCAGAGCCGCCAGGGCTGAAGAATGGACTGGCTGCGGCAGATCCCCATTGGCCAGTACGTGGATGGTCCGCAGTGCTGGCTGCGTCGCCTTGATCCACGTTTGAAGTTCGGCTGGTCGTTGCTTTTTTTGTTAACCCCAGTGCTGGCGGGGCCCGTCTGGAGAGTGTCCCTAGTGTTGGCTCTGCTGTTGCTCACCGCAGCAAGCGGTCTGCCACGGCGACTCTGGTCGCGATCTCTGGCTGTCCTCACCCTGCTGGCTCTCAGCGTTGGCTTGCTGTCGATGTTTCTGCCAGCGACGGATCCCGCGGCTGCGTTGGCCCTGCGCCCTCCCGATGAACTTCCGGGTGCCTTGATCGAAGGGCCGAGCTGGGATGTGCTGCGTTTCGGCCCGCTTCGGGTGGACCGGGCCTCTGTGCTGTTGGGCCTGCGCACCTCAACGCTGCTGTTCACGGTGATTCATAGCGTCAATCTGGTGCTGCTCAGCACCCCTCCCGAGGATCTGGTGTGGGCACTCTCCTGGCTGCTCAAGCCGCTGCTCTGGCTGGGTCTCCCCATGGAAAGGCTCGGGTTTCAGCTGCTTCTTGCCCTGCGTTTTCTTCCCCTGGCACAGGAGGAACTTCAAAACCTTCTGCGATCCCTTGCAGGTCGCGCCGTCAATTTGAGACAACTCGGGTTCAAGGCCTCCTTCGGTCTCGTCCTCGCTGTTGCTGAGCGATTGTTGGCCAACATCCTGCTCCGCGCTGAGCAGGGTGCTGATGCTCTTGTGGCGCGGGGAGGGCAGGTTCTGGACCCTTCAGCCTTTCGACTACCCAGGGAGCAACCCGGACTTTGGCTCAATGGTCTGGCCGCGCTGTTGCTGCCGATGACTGTGGTGCTGCGCGTTCTGTACGGTGCTTCTTAAGGGAGATTGCCTTTATGGCTGCAGAGCGTTACCTCAATCACCCCACCTTTGGGATGCTTTACCTCGTGGCTCCCGCAGGTGAAGGGCGAGATGTGTACGCCACGTTGTACGCCCAGAGGATGTTCTTCCTGGTGACATTGCAGCCCAGGGGTGCTCAGTTCGAGGTGATTCCCTACGGAGATGCCCGGCACCATGCCGATGTTCATCTGCAACGTTGCCAACGGTCGGGAGCCGCCGATCTCAAGGATTGGAAGCAGTTGTTTAAGCAGACCTTCATTTAGGCCTTGACCAGTTCCCTTGCTGCTCGCTGGATGCATCTGCGGGAGGACCTTCCCGCCTCAACCCGACTTCTTGCTGTCAGCAAAGGTCATCCATCCACTTCGATTCGTGCCCTGGCTCAGCTTGGTCAGCGGGCCTTCGGTGAAAGTCGGCTGCAGGAGGCTCTCCCGAAACAAGAGGATCTGGGGGATCTCGACATTGATTGGCATTTCATTGGACGCCTGCAGAGCAACAAGGTCCGC
>CAJWLE010000118.1:0-6067 GCA_913042965.1 uncultured Synechococcus sp. | reverse complement strand
TGCGTCGTGGCAGGTATGAGTTTTGTTGCTTCAGTATGAATTATTTTGATGATATTTCGGCCGTTCAGTGATTGACTAGTTCTGGTTTTCAGCTTTTTTGTTCGTCAGTCCCCATCTCCGTTGCCACGCATTGGTGGGCTCGAGTTCGCAACGACTTTGTTCCAGCGTCCGTTGTTTGAGGATTTCGACGGATGTGCTTGTCCCTGATGCATCTCGGAAGGGGATCGCTGCACGCGTGCTCAAATGCTCCAGTTCCATTGTCGAGAACGGGCGCCAGCCCGGTCCGTGATCTGAGCACACGTCATCACCGGGTCTGACAGCCATCGTTCCGCTGCTCCATCCCTCTCTTTCCCCTGGAGCTGCCAGCAGTGAAAACAGCTCCAGCCCAGCACGATTCAAACTTGCTCGCACGGCAGCCGATCGGCTGTAGGTGAGCAGCCGTCCACCTGGTTTCAGGCGTCTCGCCAGACTTCCAAGGAATTCGTCGCTCCACAGTTCCGGACACCGTTGTGGTGAAAACGCGTCCTGCAGGATCAGATCAAAACGCTGTTCCGGCGCGATGGTGGTCAGGGTTGATCGTGCATCCCCCCAGAGCATCTGCCCCGTGCTGGAAGTCGTCGACCAGGCGCCAGTGGTGTGGAGAGCCTGCAGCCGCTTCAGCACGGACGTGGACCACGTCCTCTTGAAAACTGGTTGGTTGAGGGCCAGTTCCAAGGGCCGCCGATCGAGTTCCAGCCCCCACCAGCCCAATGGAGCCTGCTCGGGCAATGCGTCCAGTACTGCGGCGCTGTTGTACCCCAGCCCGAAGCAGACATCGAGAACGGTCACGGACTGATTCGGCTTGAAGCGGTTGAGTTCTGCCGGTTCAACGAATTTCGCTCTTGCTTCGTTCAGTGCCCCGGCGGAGTTGTGAAAGGCTTCACCGAAATGGCAGCTGTGGAGGCTGAAGCTTCCATCGGCTGTCGGATAGTCCTCCAGCCGGCCAAGATCAGTTGCGGAGGCGTTCAAGTTCCTCCCAGAAGGTGGGATAGGACACCGCCGCTGCTTCGCTCCTGGCCAGCGTCGAATCTCCCTTCGCCAGCATCGCTGCAACGGCCAGGCTCATGGCGACCCGATGGTCCGTTTCGCTGTCCAGCCCAGCGCCGTTCAGGGGATGTCCGCCGCGGATGGTCACGCCGTCCTCCTGCTCTTCAATCTCAGCCCCCATCGCTTTGAGTTGACGGGCCATCACCGCCAGTCGATCGGTCTCCTTCACCCGCAGCTCGGAGGCGCCGCTGATACGACTCTCCCCATCGCAGAAGCAGGCTGCAACGCAGAGGATTGGCACCTCATCCACCAGCCGGGGCATGATCTCCTCCCCAAATTCAAACGGTTGCAGTGGTCCATGGGTGACCCGCAAATCACCGACCGGTTCCCCTGCCACGTCCCGGGGATTGAGCACCTCGATCCGGGCACCCATTTGATCCAATACTTCAAGAATTCCCGTCCGCGTTGGATTCAGCCCCACGTTCTCGATGGTGAGGTCTGCTCCCGGGATCAGGGATCCGGCCACCAACCAGAACGCTGCTGAGCTGATGTCTCCTGGAACAACCACGGTTTGTCCGTGCAGAGTTGCGCCTGGTTGCACGCAGATGTGGCGGCCCATTTCGCCGCCGACGGTCAGGTCTGCGCCGAAGGCTTTGAGCATCCGCTCGCTGTGATCCCTGGATTGCGCAGGCTCAATCACTGTGGTGGCACTCCCCGCTGTGAGGGCGGCCAGAAGGAGCGCCGATTTCACCTGGGCGCTGGCAACAGGTGTGCCGATCACCGTGCCCTTCAAGGGGCGTCCTTGAACGGCGAGGGGGGCCAGGTTCCCACCGTCTCGACCGCGCACATCCGCGCCCATCGAGGCAAGGGGCTGGCCAACCCGCCGCATCGGTCGACGTCGCAACGATGCATCGCCATCGAGCACGAAATGGCGACCGTCTCGGCCCGCCAGCAGGCCAAGCATCAACCGCATCGTTGTGCCGGAGTTGCCGCAGTTGAGGATTTCCGCCGGTTCCTTGAGTCCATCCAGGCCGACACCTTCAACGGTGACGATCGCCCCGGCTTCGATCGGACTGATGGCAACACCCATCAAACGCAGGCAGGCTGCGGTGCTGATGGGATCTTCCGCGGGAAGGAGACCCTCGATGGTTGTTGTGCCTTCCGCGATCGCTCCGAACAGCAGGGAGCGGTGGGAAATCGATTTGTCTCCCGGCACCGTCACCCGGCCATGGAGTGATCCGCCAGCCCGAAGAGCGCGATGGGGGGTGTTGCTACCGGACGCGCTCAAGGCTGGAAATCATTTCGAGGATCCTATTGGCCGGTCTTCAGTCCCTGAATCAGCCGATCCAGGGCATAGCCGAACAGGCTTGGATCCGGTTCTTCATCACCGAGGTCTGTCAAGCCGAGTTCAGCCCAGCGGTCGGAAACACGCTGCTCCAGATCAGCTGGGCGACTCAGAGGTTCACCCCAGGCATGATTTTTCTCCGGCCCAACCTTCGTGGTGGCATCAATCGCCAGCCTTCCGCCCAGCCCAAGCTGTTCGCTCGCGAAATCCAGGCTGTCGAAGGGTGTGTTCTCCAGCGTGAACAGATCCCGCTGGGGATCCACCTGTGCAGCGATCGCCCACACCACCTGCCTGGGGTCGCGCACGTTGATGTGACTGTCGACCACCACCACGAACTTGGTGTAGGTGAACTGGGGCAGGGCACTCCAGAAGGCCATGGCGGCTCGTTTGGCCTGTCCCGGATAGGCCTTGTCGATCGAGATCACCGCAAGTTTGTAGCTGAGAGCTTCCATCGGCAGGAAGAAGTCGGTGATCTCAGGGATCTGCTGACGCAGGATCGGTGTGTAGATCCGATTCAGGGCGATGGCCAGCATCGCCTCCTCCTTCGGTGGCCTTCCGCTGAACGTGGTGAGGAACACCGGATCCCGACGCTGGGTCATGCAGTGAAATCTCACCAGAGGTGAGTCCTCCACACCGCCGTAAAAGCCCATGTGGTCGCCGAAGGGACCATCGGGCCGCACCTCTCCGGGGGTGATTGTTCCCTCCAGCACCACTTCGCTGTGGCTGGGCACCTGCAGATCAATGGTTTTGCAGGGGGCGAGCCGGACGCCTTCTCCTGCATAGATCCCGGCAAACAACCACTCACTCAGCTGCACGGGGATCGGAGTGGCTGCGGCCATCACCAGGAGCGGATGCACACCGATAGCGACGGCAACCTCGAGCTTTTTGCCCATTGCGGCGGCCTTGCGCAGGTGTCGCGCACCCCCACGCACACTCAGCCAATGCACGGTCATCGTGTTGACCGATTGCCTCTGAAGTCGATAAACCCCAACGTTGGGGACACCGGTTTCTGGGTCCTTGGTGATCACCAGACCAAGGGTGACCACACCGCCGGCATCCCCCGGCCAGGGACGGATCAGTGGGATGTTGTCAAGATTGACCTCATCGCCGCGGAAGATCTGCTGCCGGCACGGCGGTGTGAGATCACGATCCGGCTTGGCCTTCACCAGGTCCCAGAACACCCTCGCGAACTGTTTGGTTTCCTGGAGGCCTTTGGGTGGACGGGGCTGCTGCAGCAAAGCCAGGCGTGAACCAAGTTCCTCGAGTTGTTCAGCCTTTTCGAGCCCCATGCTCCACACGACGCGTTCCACCGTGCCGAGGGTGTTGACGGCCACCGGCATCGAGGAGCCGATCACGTTCTCGAACAACAGGGCGGGACCGCCCTGACCAAGCACCCGGTCAGCGATGGCGGCGAGTTCCAGATCCGGATCAACCGGTGCGGTGATTCGTTTCAGTTGTCCCCGCTGCTCGAGCAGAGCGAGAAAGCCCCGCAGGTCGCGGGTGGCCGGGCCGGATCCGAACAGGGCCATGAAGTTGAGGCAAAACAGCCGGGTTGTCTCGGTACTGTGTCGCACGCCGATGTCCAGCGTGGCCATGCAGATTTCCTATTTCCACGTGCCGGCGGAAATGCCGTCAACGGCTCAACCCGAAGCAGCTGTTGTGATCGATGTGCTCCGCGCCACAACCACCATCGCCTGGGCGTTGCACAACGGCGCTGAGGCGGTCCAGGCGTTTGCTGACCTGGACGATCTAAAGGCTGCGGCCGAGGCATGGCCGGCCGAACAGCGGCTGCTTCTGGGGGAACGCGGTGGTCAGACGTTGGCGGGTTTTGATCTGGGGAACTCGCCTGTGGCCGTGACCAGGGCTGTGGTGCAGGGGAAGCGTTTGTTCATGAGCACCACCAATGGCACCCGAGCCCTGGATCGCGTTCGTGCGGTTCCCCTGCTGCTCACCGCAGCCCTGCCGAACCGGGGAGCCGTCGCCCAGCGTCTGATCGATCGCCAACCAGCCACGCTGGCAATCGTCGGCAGTGGTTGGGAAGGGTCTTATTCCCTGGAGGACTCCCTTGCGGCTGGAGCCCTGATTGAGCGACTTCAGCAGATGGGGGGTGCGACGGTTGTGACCGCCAACGACGAAGCCACGGCTGCGCTGGCGCTCTGGAGGCAGCACAGCTCAGATCCGGAAGCCGGTCTGCGTTGTGCGACCCATGGCCAACGCTTGATCGGGTTGGGCGACCACGACGATGACTTCCGTTGCTGCGCCGGATTGGATCAACTTGATGTCGTTCCGACTCAGCAGGATCCAGGAGTGCTGCAGGGTGTCTGATCGCTTCTAAAATCGGCGCTAATGAACCCGTCCTGTGACTGATTTTCTGGCCGCTGCTGTCCAGCTCACCAGCGGTCAGAACCCCGAACTGAACTTCAACGCCGCTGAAGAGCAGATCGACCTGGCGGCCAGGCGCGGTGCTGAATTGATCGGATTGCCAGAGAACTTCGCCTTCATGGGCGATGACAGCCAAAAGCTTGCTCTTGCCCCCGCGCTCGCCGAGCAATGCAGTCGCTTTCTGGTGACGATGGCTCGGCGCTATCAGGTGGTGTTGCTGGGCGGAGGTTTCCCGGTGCCGGTGGGGGATGGTTCCCGGACCCTCAATCGCGCTGAACTGGTCGACCGCGATGGTCAGCTGCTGGCTCGCTACGACAAGATTCACTTGTTTGATGTGGACCTGCCGGACGGCAACACCTACAGGGAGTCGTCCACCGTTGACGCCGGGCAGCAGCTGCCGCCTGTTGTGGAGATTCCAGGACTCTGCAAGGTGGGTCTGTCCATCTGCTACGACGTGCGCTTTCCTGAGCTCTACCGCCATCTGGTCGGTGCAGGTGCCGAACTGTTGATGATTCCTGCTGCATTCACTGCATTCACCGGAAAGGACCACTGGCAGGTGCTCCTTCAGGCACGGGCCATTGAAAACACAGCCTTCGTCATGGCGCCCGCTCAGACCGGTCAGCACTACGGACGACGCCATAGCCACGGACATTCACTGGTGATCGATCCCTGGGGCACGGTTCTGGCGGATGCCGGTGCTGTCGTTGGATCGGCGATCGCCCCCCTGAACACCGGTCATCTCTTGAATGTGCGAGGGCAGATGCCGAGCCTGCGTCACCGTCAGCCAGCTTTGTTCTGAACCCCATGGCAGGGTTCCGATCGCGCCGCTGGTTCACGCTTTCGGCTGCAGCCTTGCAGTTGCTGCTGTTGCTGCCTGCAGCGCCGGCGAATGCTGCCAGTGCCCTTGCCGCATGGGCGCTTCGAGAGGATGGCACCTTGCAGTTGCGCACCCGACGCAACACCCGTCTGGATGCTTTTTTCCAGGCGCCAAGTGATGGTCGAGGCCCCAGGGTTTGGATTGATTTCCCGGGTGAACTCCGCTTCCCGAGGCGCCTGGCTGGTCGCGGCGCCGTGCGTGAAATTCGCCTCGGCAAACCCCGCCCTGGCGCAACACGCCTGGTGGTGGAATTCCAGCCACAGACCCGGCTGAACCCTGCAGATCTGAAGCTGCGCGGCACAGCTCCGGATCGCTGGGAACTTCGTTTCAGCGGTCTTCCGATCAAGGGGCTGGCCGATTTCGGCGAGGGGGACTTAAGCGGTCGTGCCACAGCCTGGCTCCCCCCGAGCGGCTTCCGTCCCACCACAACGCCGGTG
>CAJWLE010000117.1:0-6137 GCA_913042965.1 uncultured Synechococcus sp. | reverse complement strand
GCGGTCTTGGCGACCTGAATCGCGCTGCTGCTCATGCGGGGACCGGCAGAGAGGACGAAAGGGACACAACCTGGGCATCGTTACTGGCATCAACCAGAAATCTCCAAGCAACAGCAGCAGCCTTTGGCTCTTTCAGAGGAGCCGGCAGTGCCGCAGATGAGCTCAGAGATTGCGGGTCAGACAGCTGACGACGACAAGTGCACCGGAAGGTAATTGGACGCTTCTGGTGCCATGACTCCGAAAAAACGGAAGCATGGCCAGGCAATACAACATCTTACATACGGCTCTGCCTTTTATCAAAGCAAGTTAGGGAAGCCGAAAGAGACGCCTAGCATTGGCAGTGCTGCTCTCGGCAACAGCTGAAAGCTCGGCACCGCGCAAATCAGCCACCCGAGCAGCCACTGATGCCACAAAGGCCGGCTCGTTGCGCTTACCGCGGCGAGGCACCGGCGCCAGAAACGGACAATCCGTTTCCACAAGGAAGCGATCATCGGGCACCTGACGGGCGCAGTCGTGCGTTGGCACTGCTTTAGGGAACGTGACCGTACCGCTGAAGCTGATGTAAAAACCAAGCTCAAGGAACTGGTGCATTTCCTCTGGAGTTCCTCCCCAGCAATGCATCACGCCGGAGGGGCAGCGCCCCTTCGCTTGGCGAGCCCTCAGCTCACTCAGCATCGGTTCGGCCGCATCCCGGCAGTGGATGATCACCGGCAGGTCCAGTTCAACCGCCAAATCAAGCTGAGGCCGCAGCACATTCAGCTGCTCATCAAGGTTCTTGACCCGGAACAGATCGAGACCCAGCTCACCGATCGCAACCACCCGATCATCTTCCAAGGCCGCTCGCCGCAGCACTGCAGCGGTGTCATCAGACCAGTGTTCGGTATCGAGCGGATGAACGCCGACCGAGTAACGCATCTCCGGGAAGCGATCCGCCAGCGCACGGATGGCTGGAATCTCCGACGGTTCCACGCAGGCATGGAGTAAAGCCCCAACCCCAGCTTCGCGCCAACGGGATGCCACCGCATCGAGGTCCTCCTCGAAATTGCGGAAAACGATGTGACAGTGGCTGTCGATCAGCGTCGGAGTGGACGACACAGCAGGGCCGAAACGCGCTTTCGACCCATTCTGCCGGTTGTTGTCGATGCCTCGAAAAGTTGGAGCTCAGCTTGCGGGTTCCAGCACCTTCCGAACCACAGCACTGAGACGCGATTTCTGGTTCGCACCATTGTTGCGGTGAAGCACCCCGACTTTCACTGCTTTATCAATCTTGCTGAAAGCAGCGTTGAAGGTGCTCTTAACAGTGGCTTTTGCCTCGTCCCCAGGGGTCGCCTGATAGGCGTCGCAGGCGGTGAAGCAGCGCTTCATCAGCGTGCGCAAAGCTGATTTGTAGTTGCGGTTGCGCAGACGGTTGCGCTCGGCAACCTCGATCCGCTTCTTCGCTGCTTTGTTATTGGCCACTGCGGCTGAAACGTTGCGAACAATCCATAAGGATACCTGCCGACTGGCACCCCAAGTCAGGTCCTAGTTTCAGAACACTGTCCAGATCGCAACCTTGCCTGAGAGCAGCCCCGTGGCCTTCCCCCTGCTCTGCGTCCGCGATCCGCAGCAGGGGGCCGCTGAACTGCTGAGGCTGACCCGACGAACCACCACAAGCCAGCAAAGGGAGGTGAGAGATCGAGTCGACGCCATTTTGAAGGAGGTGAAAGAGCGCGGAGACAGCGCAGTACGCGAATTCACCCAACGGTTTGATCGCTTTGACCCCCAGCCTCTGACGGTCTCAACCGAGGAGCTCGAACGCGCCCTGACGCTGTTGCCAGGAGACCTGCGCGATGCCCTGGAGCTGGCTCACCGCCGCATCAGCGACTTCCATCAGCGTCAGCGGCCAGCTGACATCAGCATGGAAGGGGTCCATGGGGAACGCCTTGGCCGGCGCTGGAGACCTGTCAAGAGAGCCGGTCTTTACGTACCGGGAGGCCGTGCTGCCTATCCCAGCACCGTTCTGATGAATGCTGTCCCCGCACGGGTGGCCGGTGTGAATGACACCGTGATCTGCTCACCGGCAGGACCCGATGGGCAGGTGAATCAAGTTGTTCTGGCAGCGGCCCACATGGCCGGCGTTCGTTCTGTTCTGCGAATTGGAGGTGCACAGGCGATCGCCGCCATGGCCTACGGCACTGAAAGTGTTGACAAGGTGGATGTGATCAGTGGCCCGGGAAACATCTATGTGACCCTGGCCAAGCAGGCTGTTTATGGCCAAGTCGGCATCGATTCCCTGGCTGGGCCAAGCGAGGTGCTGGTGATCGCCGACCACACCGCCAAGGCCAACCAGGTGGCATCAGACCTACTGGCCCAGGCCGAACACGATCCACTGGCCTCCGCCGTGCTGATCACCACATCGGCTGAACTGGCTGACTCCGTGGGCCTGGCCATCGCGCAGCAACTGGAGGATCACCCCCGCCGGGAGATCTGCGAAACATCACTCAAAGACTGGGGCCTGGTGGTGGTCTGCGACGACCTGGAAACCTGCGCCCAACTCAGCGACAGCTTCGCTCCTGAACATCTGGAATTACTCGTGGAACGACCGGAGGCCTTGGCGGACCGCATTCAGCATGCCGGCGCCATTTTTCTGGGCCCCTGGTCGCCTGAAGCAGTCGGGGACTACCTGGCAGGCCCGAACCACACCCTTCCAACCTGCGCCGCGGCCCGCTTCAGCGGGGCTTTATCAGTGGAGACATTCATGCGACATACGTCGATGATTGCCTTCAACCGAGCCGCCCTTGAGGCCACAGGGTCAGCGGTCTGCGAGCTGGCCAAGAGCGAAGGGCTGCACAGCCATGCTGAATCTGTGAGGCAGCGTCTCAGCTGAGGCGCCTCTCAAGGCTTCGAACCCCAGCGGTTCCGGAAGAGACCTCTCCCACCAGAACCTCATCCGCCAGGTTGACGAACAGGCCGTTCTCGAGAACACCAGGGATGTTGTTGATCGTCTGCTCCAGAGCCGTGGGATCAGCAATGCCGTCGTTGAGCTTTAAATCGAGAACAAGGTTGCCCTGATCCGTCACCACTGGACCTGCCTTGCGTTGAGCCATACGCAGCTCCGCATGGCCACCGAGACCCTCCAGGTTCTGCTTCACCTGACGCCAAGCCCCAGGCAGCACTTCAACCGGGAGCAGAAATCCAAGGTTGAGACGGTCCACAAGCTTGGTTGAATCAACAACCACAACGAACCGCTCAGCCCGGGCCGCCACCAGCTTTTCTTGCACATGGCAAGCTCCGCCCCCTTTGATCAACTGGAAAGAGGGATCAACCTCATCGGCCCCATCGATCGCCAGATCGATGCGATCAACCGCATTAAGACTGAGAAGGGGAATCTTCAGCTCAGCGGCCAGCACCTCGCCCTGAAATGAGGTGGTGACACCAACAATATTTTTGAGTTCACCGCTGGCGAGCTTGGCGCCAAGGCCCTGGATCATCAGTGCAGCTGTCGAACCGGAACCCAGACCAAGCACCATGCCGTCCTTGATCTGATTGACGGCTGCGTCAGCCACCGCCTGCTTCATCTGATTCTGAAGATCCGACATCAACATCTCCCAAGTGGGCGCGACGGTAGCAAGGGTGTCAGCTGAGTCCTGGAAGGGGTGCCGGTTTCACAGAGAGGTTGAGCTCTCGCCCATTGCGCAGCAGCTTGAGCTGCAGCTGATCACCGATGGGAGACCCATCCACAACTTCCAACAGCTGCTGTGGGTCGAGCACCGATTGATCGCGAACGCCGATCACCAGATCGCCTCGTCGCAGCCCTGCCTTTTCAGCTGGACCCTCCGGTAAAACCGACTGCACCAGAGCACCACGGCGCTCCGGCAGCTCCACCAGGGCATTGGGGTCCTCGTTGTGCTCCCTAGCAATGCGCGGCGTCAAAGCCACGAGTTGAAGACCGATGTAGGGATGCACCACCTCACCTTTCTGAACCAACTGATCCGCCACGCCACGGGCCAGATTGATCGGGATGGCGAAGCCAAGGCCGGCGCCGGGGCCTGAACGCACCAGGGTGTTGATCCCGATCACCTCACCTTCCCCATTCACAAGAGGGCCGCCGGAATTACCGGGGTTGATGGCGGCATCGGTCTGAATCAGCTCCAGACGTTTGTCGGAAAACCCAAGAGTGTTGATGTTGCGGTGAAGGCTGCTGACGATGCCAAGGGTGACGGTGCGCTCCAGACCAAACGGTGTTCCCAGCGCGATCGCCCAGTCGCCCACCTCCATGATTTCCGAATCACCCAGTGGTGCCTGGGGAGGGAGCACCTTGCCATCGAGACGCACAAGCGCCAGATCGGTTACCGGATCGATGCCCACCACCTGACCATCCAGCTGCTCTCCATCAGCCAGGGTCACACTCACCGTTTCCACGCGATCCACAACGTGGGCGTTGGTGAGAACGAGTCCTTCGGTGTCGATGACCACTCCGGACCCCTGGCCGCGTTCCCGCTCTGGCCCCCTCGCGGGGTCTCCGAGCAGATCACGCAGCAGCGGATCGATGAGGGTTGGATCAAACGGTTGCCGCTCAACAGTGCGTTCTGTGTCGATGCGAACGACAGCAGGTGCAACACGCCGGACCGCATCCGCAACAAAACTGTGATCGATGGCCCGTACAGAGGGAACGGAACCGATCAGGAACCATCCACCCAGCAGCAGGATCAGGGTCTGTCGCAGCAGCTGGCTCATCTGACGGCAGAAGCAGTGGTTGTTCTTTTTATCGGACTTCGCAGCTCTATGAGGTTGGTCCGGATCGGACAGATTCATCGCCCATCGCAAATCAGCGTCAGTCAAACCACAAAACCATGGCTACAGAAAATCTGTATGCCCGATGTTGGATGCCAATTCGTCTGGCCCCGATTGCCGTAGCTGCGGCCATGGTCACCCCGCTGGCCTGGGCCAACCCCGCCGCTGCTGAAAGCACCACGCTCAAGGCGGTGATCTTCGAAGACGTCAAGCCTCTGTATCAGAAAACCGATGCTGGCTATGAGGGCTTTGGCGTCGACGTTCTGGAGCAAATCCGGATGCAGTCCGGTCGCCGAAAGGTTTCGTACAGCGGTGTCAACTCCGTGAAAGAGGGCCTGAACGCCGTGATCACCGGCAAGGCCGACATCGCCTGCGGCGTGGCGTTCACCTGGGCCCGGTCCACTCAGGTGAATTACACGCTCCCCTTCGCGATAGGAGGAACCCGTCTGCTCATGGCAAGCGACACCAAAGTGGACGGAACGCCGGATTCGCTGTCAGGCCAAACCGTTGGCGTGGTGAAGGATTCTCCGGCATCCAGGGTCCTTAAAAATGTGGCCCCTGAGGTCAACCTGAAGCCTTTCAACACGCCCGCTGAGGCCCTGGCTGCCTACAACAGCGGCGACGTTTCCATCCTCGGCGGAGGCACCCTTTGGCTGGCTGCCAACAGCAGCAAGGAAACCTCTGCCTTGCTGCCCTTCCGCCCGTATGGCCGCTCCGGCATTGGCTGCATCGTCAACCAGAACAACGGCAAGTTGTTGTCCAAGGCCAACATCGCCATTGGCCAGATGATGCAGGCCTACATGGACGGTGACGCCGGTACGCGCCACATGGTCGAGCGCTGGCTTGGCCCCGAAAGCAGCGTCGGACTGACCCGGATCGGCATTGAGTCCCTCTACAGCCTGATTCTCAACGTCACCGCCGAAATCTCAACACCTGCTGCACCGGCCCGCTGACGTTTCTGTCTTTTTTCCAACAACGACGTTCTGCCCACGACCAAACCTCCTCTATGAAACGCCCACTGATCGCTTTCCAGGCACTGCTTGCCTCCAGCGCCGTTCTCTGCCAGAGCGGCGAGGCCAGCAACACCTACATCGCTCCCGACCATCTCGACAGCAGCATTGAGGCTCGGATCAAGGACGCCCAGACCGGCGACTGGAGTTCCATGCTGGACCCCGAATACCTTGAGGGCGATCTTGTCGCCAAGAGCAAGTGGAAGAACGGCAAGGGCCGCAAGTTCGGCAACAGCCGCGGCTCCGGCAAGTGGAAGAACGGAAAATCAGGCAACAAGTGGAGCAATAGCCGCAATACATGGGGCAATGGCGGCTACCACGGCGGCTGGCGCAACGGCGGTGGTGCCTGGGGTA
>CAJWLE010000116.1:0-6161 GCA_913042965.1 uncultured Synechococcus sp. | reverse complement strand
CCATTAAACCTTCTACAACAAGGCTGAGAGACACCAGTGCCTCAGCCCAGGGGGCAACAGCGTCCGAGAGGGGAATGAACTGGGACAGGACGCTCCCGCCCAAACCCGCTGCCAGAAGAGGAAGGACCCAGGTGCGAGGTCTCGGCAGGCCAATGAAGGCGATCGCCAGTAGAAAGAGCAGATGGTCGGGTCCCAGCAAGGGGTGGCCGATGCCACTCAACAACCCCTGCAAGGGAGTGAGAGCTGAACTGTCCCCCATACCGAAAGGATGGTGGGCATGGACAGGGCTGATCAGCGAAAAAGCCGACAGTCCCAGGGTTGAAACCACACCAACCCGCAGCAGCGAGCTGGACTTAAGCAAGGAGTTCATACGATCCGCGTCGTTGGAATCCTGGCGGGCGTTCTGACTGACCCCGATACATCGGGGATTCACAGCTGCGGGACAGCGACGGATTCGCACCGTTCTTTCCCCTTTTCCATCAGTGGCTGATCCCCACTGAAACCAAGGAACTCACACTACAGATGGAAGAATTGTTAGCAAACAATCCCTCGTTCTCTTGTTGCATCGCGCTGTAAGTCTTTCCCTCGCTGTTCTTTCTTTAATCAGCAGTGGTTGCACGCAAAAAAGCAGCACAGATCAATTCATCAAAGACAAGCCGGAGGTGCTGACCACTTTCACGGTGCTCGCAGACCTGGCGCGAAATGTTGCGGGGGATCGCTTGAAGGTTCGATCCATCGTGAAACCTGGTTCAGAAATTCACGGTTATCAACCCACCCCAAGCGACATCGAGCAGGCGAGCAGTGCAGACCTGATCATTGAGAACGGACTGGGACTCGAACTCTGGGCCAGAAAATTCACCGCCAGCGCAGGAGACATCCCAACGGTCACGCTCTCGGATGGCATGGAGCCGCTTCTGATTGCGGAGGATGCCTATGCCGGCAAGCCCAACCCCCATGCCTGGATGTCGCCTCAGCGGACCATGGCGTATGTGGACCAGCTGGAGCAGGCTTTCGTTCAGTTAGATCCCGCGGGTGCTGACCAGTTCAAGGCCAATGCCGTCGCCTACAAACAGAGTTTGCAGCGTCTGGATCAAGAGCTGAGATCGTCCCTCGAGACGATTCCAACCGAACGACGGGTACTGGTGAGTTGTGAAGGTGCCTTCACCTACCTGGCCAGCGACTATGGACTGGAAGAGGCCTACCTGTGGCCCGTGAATGCAGAGAGCCAGGTCACCCCAAAACGAATGGCACGATTGATTGAAACTGTGCGAAGTCGAAAGATCCCTGCGGTCTTCTGCGAGAGCACCGTCAGCGATAAAGCCCAGAAACAAGTGGCTGCGGAATCCGGTGCACGCTTCGGAGGCACGTTCTATGTGGACTCTCTATCGAAGGCAGATGGTCCTGCGCCGACCCTGCTGAAACTTCAGCGCCACAACGTGGCATTGCTGATCAATGGCCTTGCTGACTTAACAGAGGTGGGCAACTAACCCAGGAGCGAACAGAATCAATCATTGGGAAAGTGCCTGGATGAAGGGGTTGCGCTGGGTTCAAAACCTTCTGATCGGTGCAGGAATGGCTCTGCTGCTGCTCGGCGGCATCGGAACGGCGGAAGCCTGTGTGGAGGGTCTGGCATGGGGAATGCCGCTGGAACAGGTCGAAACCCATCTCGGAAGAAACCAGCTGTTGAACCAACAGCAGTCAGGCCGGTATGTCGCTCGTCAAGTGCTGCTGGATCGACTTCCCGTCTCAAGCGCCACCTTTGACATCGATCCTGAACAAGGGCTGAAAACCCTGGCCTACGAGTTCGCCATCGATGACATGACCGAGGTGCTGGCAGGTCTTCGAGCCCGCCACGGACAACCGCTGAGCACCAACATCAAAGAGAGCAGTCACAACAAACAGATCTGGGTCTGGAACACCGGTGAAGATCTGATCACTGCTGTGAAGGAGGACGATGCAGGGCAGCAGAAGTTTCTGATTTCCTATCGACCCAGTCGTTTGAGACCCGAAACGCTCTGAGCGACAGCCCCAATCAATCGGTCAGGAGAGTCGACTGAAAGTTCCAGTTGTCCTCGTCCTCCATCCAGAGCTCCCAGGCCAACCGCGTGCCGTCACGGCACATCAGACGACCGGCAAAACCGGCCGGTGATGGTTGATAGAGATCCGACATCTCTTGGGCCGACTCCCCCTCTCGGGTGAGCACAGCCTCAACCCGACGACCCAAACGATCCGACAGATCCCGCTTGAGGTCATCGATCGTCATGCCTCTGAAACCTTGAAATCCAGCACCAGATCACCGACGGCATCGCGCTGAATCACAAAGATGAAGCCATCCACGGTTCCTCTCCAGAGACCAGCGTCCACATCCGCCTCAAGGCCATCGCGTTGCTCCACCCGGTGATCGAACAAAACAGCGAAACAATGCGCCGCCACATCAGCAGCCTGCGCCGCATCCATCTCATCCAGTTCGTGGGCTTCAACCCGGCCACCCTCAAGCAGCTCGGCATCAATGATGTTGCCGCTGCCTACATCGGCAACCAACGCCTCCAAGCCTGCGCGGTCGTTCATGTCGCCCATCGGCGCAATCCATTTCCTGCAACCATCATCCCTGGGCCAGCACCGTTGTGAGGGCCGTATCCACACTCAGTGTGCGAGACCCGAGATGAACCGGTCGTGCAATCACCCGTTGCAACAGATCCAGCTCGAAGGGCACAAAACCACCCTCCGGACCCACCAACACCATCGCCGGGTCGGGAGACTGGTCCCGCAAGGCGTCCATACTCCCCATCTGAGCCATCCAACAGACACGGCCTGCACAGAGAGCGGTGAGTCGATCCTCGACGAATGGGCGGAACAATTTGTGCTGGTGCACCCTTGGCATCAGCGTGTCGCTGGCTCGCTCCATCCCTGCAAGCAAAGCCTCTTCCACCTTGGCGTCTGCCAGCAACGGGGTTTGCCAATAGCTCTTTTCAACCCGGGCCGTGTTGATCAGATGCAGATGGGCCACCCCGAATTCAGCCACCGTTCGCAGCACACGGCGCAGCATTTTCGGGCGTGGAAGTGCCAGCACGATGTCGAACCGATGCCGGGGCGGAGGTGGATCCTGAAAGTCCACCTGAAGGCTCACACCCTCTGAAGTCAAGGCGGTGATCACAGCCCGGCCCTGTTTCCCGCCAACCATCCCGGCGCGCAAGGAATCACCGACCGATGGCTTGAGAACGGTTCGAATGTGATGCGCGCGCTGATCATCCAGTTGCACCGAGCGGCGATCCAACCAGTCGTCGTCGGGGCGAAGCAACAACAAATTCATAAACGCCCCATGCCTCCTCCCCCCGGTGTGTGCAACCGGATGGCATCTCCCGCTTGTAGTTCGAGCTGCACCGAGCCCGGCAGAGGCTGTTCGCGACCATCGGCATGCAGCACAGCATTGGCGCCGCAGGCACCATCACGTCCGCCATGAAGGCCAAACGGAGCCACGCTGCGTGAGCCACTGATGAGCGAGACGCGCATCGGTTGAAGAAAGCGAATCGTGCGTTCCAGCCCATCACCACCACACCAGAGCCCCTGGCCACCGCTGCCGCGGCGAATCGCGAACCGTTCCAACCGCACCGGGTAACGCGATTCCAACACCTCCGGATCCGTGAGCCGGGAATTGGTCATGTGCGACTGCAATCCCACACTTCCGTTGAAGCCTTCACCCGCACCACCACCGCCCGCCACCGTTTCGTAGTACTGGCTGCAATCGTTCCCGAAGCTGAGGTTGTTCATCGTTCCCTGGCCGGCAGCCAGCGCACCAAAGGCACCGAACAACAGATTGCAGAGGGCCTGTGACAGCTCAACGTTGCCGGCAACGACGGCTGCAGGAGATTGAGGATTCAGCAGACAACCCTCAGGAACGATCAGGGCGATCGGTGCAAAACAGCCGTCGTTCAAAGGAATGTCGTCCTTGAGCAGACAGCGAATCACGTAAAGCACCACAGCCCGGGTCACCGCAAGCGGGGCATTGAGATTGCCGGGATGCTGCGGGGAAGTACCGCTGAAATCCAGCGTCATACGTCCCATCTCCCGATCGATGCCAACCGAGAGCTGAAGGCGGGAACCGTCATCCAGCTCCAGCTGATGCCGGCCATCGGCGAGTCGATCAATCAGCCCACGAACGCTCCCGGCCGCATGGCTCTGCAGCTGAACCATCTGCCGTTGCACCGCCGCTTCACCATGGAGCTGCACCAGGGTCTTGAGGCCGTCGACACCCGACTGATTCGCTGCAACCTGAGCCTGCAGATCCGCCAGAAGCTCGGACGTGTTGCGCGGAGGCGTCGCCATCTGGTCACAGATGGCGTCCAGCTGATCGGTGTGGATGAGGCCATCGCGCACAAACAACAGATTGCGCAACAGCAACCCTTCGTCGTCGATGCTGCGACTGAAAGAGGGCATGGATCCTGGCGAAAGACCACCGACGTCGGCATGGTGCCCGCGGCTGGCCACGAAAAAACTCGGCTTGGCTTCGTTGCAGAACACCGGAGTGATGGCGGTGATGTCGGGCAGATGGGTTCCGCCATGGAACGGATCGTTGCTGAGCCACGTATCAGCGGGCTTCAGACCATCCAGCTCACCAGCCGCAAGCTGCGCCAGAAGATCACGAACACAATCCCCCATCGACCCGAGATGAACGGGAATGTGGGGTGCATTGGCCACAAGGCCCCCATCAGCATCAAACAGGGCGCAGGAGAAATCCAAACGTTCGCGGATGTTCACCGAACGGCTGCTTTGCTGCAAACGCTCACCCATCTGCTCAGCGATGGCCATGAACCGATGCCGGAACAGCTCCGACGTCATCGGATCCTCCACATCAACGTCTACGGGGTCTGAACCCACTGGTCCAAATGGTTCGCGATCCAAAAGCAGAGCACCGTCTGCATTCACGCAAGCCGTCCATCCGGCTTCAACAACAATGCAGCCGATCGCTTCAATGATCAGCGCCGGGCCAGGAAGACGCTGCCCGCTGATCAGGGCACTGCGCTGATAGAACGGCACCTCGGTCCAGCCGAGATCGGGGTGATGCAGTTGAACAACGTCTTCAGCCGCTGGTGAGCGGGGGGAGTTTGCTTCAACGCTGCTGGGCTCCGCCCGAAACTGCTGGGGTGCAGCAACCTCGACGTGGATCATGTCGACCACCAGGTGCTGATCACCC
Source organism: uncultured Synechococcus sp. (assembly GCA_913042965.1). GTDB lineage: Bacteria > Cyanobacteriota > Cyanobacteriia > PCC-6307 > Cyanobiaceae > Parasynechococcus. Next base: position 970 of record CAJWLE010000116.1, on the reverse strand, counting down.
TCGACGCAGTAGCCAAAGCGCTGCTGATGGCGCACCTGGAACGCCGTCAACAAAGCGACAGCGGTCAGGTCAGCTGTCCAGCGCAGGGCCAGGGCCTGTTCAGATCCTGGGTAGCGCAGATCCAGCGACACCCGGATGTCGCTCCACCCTCCAGGATCGGCGCAGTCTCCCTGTTGCTGCAAACGTTGTTGGGCCTGCACAACCAGATCAGACACCTGATCGGGCAACGTCTCCAACCAAACGGAACTGAGCGGCTGATCAACGTGGCGCTGAAGCCGGCAGCTTTGCCGGGCCTGACCCATGCCATAGGCCGACAGAACACCCCCCAGGGGATGCAAAAGCACGGAACGGATCCCCAGCTCTTCAGCAAGGCGACAGGCGTGTTGGCCTGATGCACCGCCATAGGCCACAAGCACCCCACCGCGGATGTCCTGTCCGCGATGCAGGGAGACCCGTCGGATGGCAGCTGCCATCCTCTCGACCGCCAGCTGCAGAGCAGACTCCGCCACGGACTCCGGAGATCGGTTCAACCCCCGCGCCATCTCAGCGAAGAGGTCCTGAACAATCGCCACATCCGGTGGAAGGTCGCGAGCCGGACCAAAAACCGCAGGGAACTGGTCTGGCCGCAGACGACCGAGCAGAAGGTTGGCATCGGTGATCGTCAAAGGACCACCGGCGCGATAACAGGCAGGACCGGGACGGGCTCCTGCGGAACGTGGGCCGACCCTCAACTGCAGGCCGTGCGGCTCAAGGATTGAGCCCCCTCCTGCTGCCACGGTTTCAATCGGCAACCGATCAGCCAGCAAGGTGAGTCCAGCGATCTCGGTCTGGCCCTGAAAGTCCTGCAGGACGGTGTCCTCGGCTGAGGCCACACAGAACACATCGGTCGATGTACCCCCCATGTCAAAGCCGAGTACGGGCACGTGGATGTACCCCGCGTCTCGAGCAGCCGCGACGGCTCCAACCATTC
>CAJWLE010000115.1:0-6233 GCA_913042965.1 uncultured Synechococcus sp. | reverse complement strand
CGCCAACCAGCGCCGCAATATCAAGCGGGAGCGTAAGGCGGTTGCCAAGGCCGGGCTCACGGTGACCCCGCTCACCGGCGAGCAGCTGGATCTGGACCTCCTCCAGACGATGCATCGCTTTTATCAACAGCACTGCGCTCGCTGGGGGCCTTGGGGCAGTAAGTATCTGGAGGAAGGCTTTTTTGAGGCTCTCGCCGCTGTTCATCGCGATCAGGTGGTGTTGTTTTCAGCCCATCGCGGTGATCCACGCGATCCGGTGGCGATGTCGATGTGCGTCAGGGATGACCACCACCTATGGGGCCGCTACTGGGGCAGTAAGGAGGAGATCGATTGCCTCCATTTCGACGTCTGCTACTACGCCCCGATTCAATGGGCGATTGAGCAGGGTCTCGACCATTTCGATCCAGGCGCCGGTGGCAGTCACAAACGGCGTCGCGGTTTTGTGGCCCTCCCCAATGCCAGCTTGCACCGCTGGTATCACCCCCGCATGAGCGGCCTGATCCGGGCCTGGTTGCCCAAGGTGAATGAACTGATGGAGCAGGAGATCGAGGCCATCAATGCGGACCTGCCGTTTAAAGCCGAACAGCCAACCCTGGCTTTGTAGGTTGAAGGCATGACTTCAACCCAGGAAGCACCGGCATCCATCGCCGCGTCGATTGATGCTTTGGATCAGCGCCTGTCCCAGCGCTTTATTGCTTTGGATCCGAGCGGATATTTCCTGATCAAGCTGGATCGTGATGCAGCCGAGCTGGTGCTGGAGCACTTCGGCAACACCATTGATGACAAGGGGCTGGCGCGCGATTCCGACACCGGCGAGGTGTTGAGTTGCAAGGGGGACAATGCACCGCGACGCCCATCAGCGGTGTTTCGCGGCCGTACGGCGAAACAGGTGGGGATTCAGCTCACCGAAGGCGACGAACCCCATCCGCTGAGTCGCCTCGACCATGCGCTTTATCTGGGTCGGGAGTTGCAGAAAGCGGAGCAGTGTCTCAAGGATGGTCGCAGCTACATGCAGGACTGAGGCCTGACATCAATCAGATGTCAGGTGTTGACGAAATGAGGGCCGGATTGTGAGTGGAGCGGGCAATTTTGATCTAATAGTTACTCACTAAGAACAAGCGCATGGGCGTCGCGATTTATCTCGGTTTGGTGGGTGCTGGCTTGGTTACAGCAGTCGTGCTCACCAAGGTGCTGAAGGGCATCAACCTCATCTGAGCTGCAGGGTTTTGCCGCCTTGTTGCCTCATCCAGATCAGGGCAACAGCAACACTGAGACCACCTGTCAAGCCAAATGCTGTGGACAGGCTTGTGGTCTTCACGAGTAGGGCTGCCAGCAGTCCACTGATCCCGCCACCCCCGAGAAAGGCAATCTGACTCAGACCGGCCATGCGCCCACGCATCTCCTGAGGAGAGCCGATCTGGGTGATCAGATTGCAGCTGCTCAATAAACCAGCAGTACCAGCGCCAATCAGAAACGCCATCGCCAGGCTGAAGCCAACTCCAGTGGTTCGTGCCATTCCCAATTGGGCGATGGCGGTCACCATTCCAAATCCTCCAAGGGTGAGAAAAGGGCGCTGACAGAACCTGCTGCTGTTGCGTTGCAGCACGACCCCGCCAACGATGCTGCCCGCTGCCAGCACGCTGGTGAACAAGCCCAGATCGGTTGGTTTCGCCCCCAGTTGTTCAAAGGCAATCAAGGGGGCCAATCCCGGGTGATAGAACCCGATCACACAGAGAGCGGCCGTCAGGCAAAGCACTCCCCGCAGAGTGCTGCCGCAGTTCCGCCAGGCGCTGAGCAGGCTGGCGTCGCTTCCGGCCTGGCTGCGCACTTCCCTGCTGCGTTCAGGCGTCAGCAGGAACATCACGCTGGCGATGGGAAATAGGTAGCTCGCTGCATCAATGCCCAGGGCCCAGGCCGGGCCTGTCGCCGCCACCAGCAAGCCACCGATCGGTGGTCCCACCAGTTTCCCCACGTTGAAGACGACCGAAAAGCTGGTGAGATAGCCCGCTAGTTGCTTGGGCTGCTCCACCAGAATCGAGCAGTATTTGTTGCGGGCGGTGAGTTCATAGGCGCCCGCGATTCCAACCAGCAGCGTGCTGAACAGCAACAGCAGGACCTGCGCAGTGCCCTCCAGCAGCGGAATGGCCAGGGCACCCAGCCCTGCTGCAGCCAGCAGGGCCCACTGCGCCTGCACCAGCACCCGCTCACAACCCACACGATCGGTGCGCACGCCGGCTGGACCGCTGATCAGCAGGGTGGGGAGCGACAGGGCCGCAAAGTTCAGCGCCAGCACAAAGGGATCGACACCCCCTTTCATCAGGATCCAGCCCTTGGCTGTGATGCCGGCGAAGGAGCCTGCGGTGCTGACTCCGGATGCGATCAGAAAGAGCTGGCGTTGCTGGGCGGGTCGAAGTGGGAAAACGGTCAACCCTCGGCTCTTGCTGCTGCCACCATGGCGCGTGCACCAACGATCCGCCCGCTTAAGTCGTAGATATCAGCTCCTGTGATCTCAACCGGCACCATCGTTCCCGGAGCGGCCTGCTGCCCATCGTCTCCAGGGTGCACCTGCACTTCTCCGTCAACCTCCGGTGCGAAACGGGCGCATCGTCCAACCATTGCTCCGGTTTGAGGGTTGAATTGCTCGATCAGCACGTCCACGGTGCGACCGACCCAGCTTTGGTTGCGTTGTTCTGAGATCGGTTGTTGCAGGGCCATCAGCGCATCCTTGCGCGCCTGGGCCACCTCAGGATCCACACGGTTGGGCAGATCAGCGGCGGCGGTGCCGTCCTCCGGAGAGAAGGTGAATACCCCCACATGATCGAAATGCTGGCGCTCCAGGAATCGCATCAGGTGCTGGAAATGTTCCTCCGTTTCCCCCGGGAATCCCACGATCAGCGTGGTTCTCAGCACCGCATCGGGGAGTTGCTCGCGGATCTGATCGAGCAAACGGTCGTTCACGTCCGCTTGCCAGGGGCGGTTCATCCCCCGCAGGACCTCGGGGTGGCTGTGCTGCAGGGGCAGGTCCAGATAGGGCACCACATTCGGCACGTCGCGGTAAGCGGCGAGCACTTCGGGGGTGAGACCGGTGGGGTAGGCGTAATGCACCCGAATCCAGGGAATCTCCACCTCCCCAAGGGCTCTCAGCAGTTCCGCCAGTTTGGGTTTGCCGTAGAGGTCGAGTCCGTAGTTGGTTGTGATCTGGCTGATCAGGATGAGCTCCTGCACACCCTGTTCCGCCAGCTGATGGGCTTCCGCCACGATCGATTCGATCGGCCTGCTCCGCTGCTTTCCCCTCAGCTTGGGAATGATGCAGAAGGCGCAGCGGTAGTCGCAGCCTTCGGCCACCTTGAGGAAGGCCACAGCCTCATCGGTGGTGCGTTGCCGCGGCAGGTGTTCATCCCCCACGAAGGTGGGCATGGCGCTCACCTGATTCACGCGTTCGCCGGCCTCAACCCTTGCCAGCACATCCACGATGTGCTGATAGTCGCCGGTGCCGACGATCGCCTTGGCCTCCGGGATTGAATCCAGCAGCTCCTCCTGGAAATGCTGGGCCAGGCAGCCGGCAATGATCAGTTCTTTCCCCTGCTCTGCCAGGCCCACCAGAGTGCGCACCGATTCCTCGCGGGCGTCCTGGATGAAGCTGCAGGTGTTGACCACAACCACTGATGCATCGCTTTCATCAGTGCTCACGCCATAGCCGGCTTCAGCCAGCAGCCCCACCATGTGCTCGGTGTCCACACGGTTTTTTTCGCAGCCCAGATGGGCGAACGCGACAGTCGGTCGCGTTGATGTGCTCGTCATCACTGTGCCGGCAGGCCGTACTCACCCTACGGAGAGGTGAGAATTCGTCAGAACTGACAGAATTCGGACCACTTGAACGGTCCAGATGGGCACCAGCCGTCTCGTCAGTCGTCGTCGTCAGGATCCCGGCGCCAAGTGGGCCCGGATCGCCATGGCTGTGCTCGCCACCGTGGGTGTGATCGACACTGGCTCAATCACGCTCAAACGCTGGGGTTTGCTGGGCAACCTCAGCTGCCCAATGGGCGCGGATGGATGCGACAAGGTGCTGAATAGCGCCTGGGGGACCTTGTTCGGGAGTGTCCCTCTGTCTCTGCTGGGCTTGCTGGCTTATGGGGCGGTGCTGCTCCTAGCTCTGCTGCCCCTGTTGCCGGGCCTGCAGGAGAACAAGGCCGATCTGTCGCGCCGCACCTGGTGGGGATTGTTCAGCCTGTCGCTCGGTATGGCTGTGTTCAGCGGAGTGCTGCTGGGGGTGATGCTGCTGAAAATTCAGGCGTTCTGCTTCTTTTGCGTTCTCTCAGCAGCCCTGTCGCTGCTGATGTTCGTTCTCTCAGTGATCGGCGGTGGCTGGGATGATCCGGGCCCGTTGTTGTTCAGGGGCATCCTTCTGGCTCTAGCGGTTTTGATGGGTGGCTTGATCTGGGCTTCCGTTGTCGATCCCGAACGGCCCGAGGCTTCCGTAACCGGTCAGGGGGTGTCCCCCACGGTGACCGGTGTCAGCTCTCCAGCGGCTGTGGATCTTGCCGATCACCTCACCGCGGGCGGAGCTGTGATGTATTCAGCCTATTGGTGCCCCCACTGCCATGAACAGAAAGAACTGTTTGGCAAGCAGGCAAGCGATCAGTTGCAGGTGGTGGAGTGTGCTCCTGATGGCCGCAACAACCAGGCTGATCTTTGCAAGAGCAAGGGGCTGACGGGCTTTCCCAGTTGGGAGATCAACGGTCAGATTGATTCAGGAGTGAAGCCCCTCTCCGAACTGGCGGACCTGAGTGGCTACAAGGGAGATCGAAAGTTCTGATCAGCGCCTCACGGCCCGGGTGTGCGGCCCCTGGGCTCGGTTCTGTCGGGAGTGGCACTGCCACTGCGGCAAAGAGACGGGGGCATCGCTGCGGAAATGCCCGCCACGGCTTTCCTGACGGAACAGGCAGGCCTCCAGCATCAAGCGGCTGGTCAGCAAGCGATGGCGGTAGTCCAGTAGCAGGTTCAGGTCTCGGCGAGTGCCGTCCGCGAGTAGCGATGGTCCCTGCGTCAGGGCGTTGAGCAGGGGCTGGCCCTCCAGCCATTGCTGCTGCGCACTGATCTCTTGCAGGGCAGTGCTCATGCCGTGAACAGAGCGGTCCACACCGGCACGCTGCCAGCAGAGCAGCCGCAAATGTTCAATCCGCTCCATGAGTTCACCGCTGGTGACGCCGTTCACCAGCCCGTCACTGCAGGAGCTTGGTTTGGCAGGAACGCGAGCTGAGGCGGGGGGAGGCCCCAGGTCGATCTCGGCCAGTCGATGGGCGAACACCAGGCATTCCATCAGGGAGTTGCTGGCTAGGCGGTTGGCGCCATGAACGCCGGTGCAGGCCGTTTCGCCGACGGCGTACAGCCCGGGTAAGTCCGTGGCGGACTGCAGGTTTGTGGCGACACCACCCATCCAGTAGTGGGCAGCTGGGGCAACGGGGATGGGGTGTTCCAGCGGGTTCAGACCGAATTCATCGCATCGATCCAGGATCGTGGGGAAGCGGGCTTCCACCTTGTCCCGAGGGATGGCAGAGAAGTCGAGCCACATCTGGTCCATCCCCTGTTCCTGCATGCTTCGCAGCAGAGCGCGACTCACCTGATCGCGTGGTGCCAGATCGCGCTGGGGCAGATGGTCCACCGGACTTCCCCCCCGGGCATCAACCAGCACGCCCCCTTCGCCCCGCACCGCCTCTGAGATCAGGAAGCACGGTGCATCATCCAGTCGCAGCGCCGTGGGGTGGAACTGCACGAATTCGAGATCCTCCACGGAAGCCCCGGCGTCCCAGGCGAGGGCAATACCCTCGCCGCAGGCCTGAGCAGGGTTGGTGGTGTTGGCAAACAGATGGCCTCCCCCACCGCTGGCAAGTACCACTGCACGGGCACGGATGTCCTGTAAATGCGGACCATCCAGCACTTGAACGCCACAGCAGCGCCCTTGCTGCACCAGCAGTCGGGTCACCCGAACTCCTCGCCGGTGCAGCAATCCGGGCCGATGTTCGACCCGTTCACGCAAGACGTCCACCAGCGCCAGCCCCGTGCGGTCCTGCACATGCAGAACTCGTCGATGGCTGTGGGCTGCCTCCAGGGTTGTGGCCAGGCGATCGCCATCGCGGTCGAAGGCCATTCCCAGTGTTTGCAGCCGTTCCACCGCCCGTGGAGCTTCCTCCACGAGAAGCGAAACAGCATCCTCATCACACAGACCGTTGCCA
>CAJWLE010000114.1:0-6255 GCA_913042965.1 uncultured Synechococcus sp. | reverse complement strand
GTTCAACATCTCGGTGATGTGAATGGGCAACCGAATCGTGCGGCTTTTCTCAGCGATGGCCCGAGTAATGCCCTGGCGAATCCACCAATAGGCATATGTGGAAAATTTATAACCACGGGTGGGATCGAATTTCTCAACACCACGCACCAATCCGATGGTTCCCTCCTGAATGAGATCCAGAAGTTCCATGTTCCTCTTGGTGTACTTCTTGGCGACGCTCACCACCAAACGCAGGTTGGCCGCCACCATTCGCTCTTTGGCGCGACGGCCATGCTGAAGCTTTCGCTTGAGCTGCACGGATGACATTCCAGCAGCCTTCGAAAGCTGCTGAGGGCTTGGCTTGGCGCCATCCCTGCTCTCGATTTCATTCTCCAGCGCCTCAAGCTCCATCAGGTCCTGCACCTGGCGGCCAAGGGTGATCTCCTGCTCATGGGTGAGCAGAGGGACTCGACCGATATCCCGTAGGTAGGAACGAACCAGATCAACGTCGACCGAAACCGAGCGCGAAGGCGCTGAGGTCTTGGAAGCAGCTGCAGCGACCGGAGCCATGGCGCTTCTTTGAGTTATGTAAAGCTTACTCCTAAGAAACGTGTACAAACTCTCAGCAAGCCATTGCCAGCACGAATTGGGTAGAAATACCTGTGGCCTGCAGCAGCTGCGGCAGGTTGCTCACAAGCCAGGCGGCCGTCTGCAGATAAATCAGCGTCCCGGCCACGTCCGTGCAGGTGGTGATGAAGGGAGTTGACATCAAGGCCGGGTCAAGACCCATGCGATCAAACAGAAGCGGGAAAGCTGCGCCAGCCGTCGCTGCCAGGGTCGTGATAGCCAGCAAACTCATGCCCACAGACAAGCCCACCAGGGCACTCTCCCCCCGCCACCAGGCGAAGGGCACCACCAGAACCATCATCAGCAGCCCCAACAAGGCTCCAGCAACAGCCTCTCTTCCAATCGCCCGAAACGGCCCGAGGCCGCTGATGCTCTGGGTGCTGAGCCCGCGAATCACAACCGTGGAACTCTGGGCGCCCACGTTGCCTCCAGTCCCCCCGAGCAGTGGGATGAACGCGGCCAGCAGCACCACCTTCTGAAGAACCTCCTCATTGGCAGCGATCACCTCAGAAGTGAAAAAGCTGGCCACCACAAGCACAGCCAGCCACACCACCCGACGACGAGCCACCGTGAACAGGTTGCTGGAGAAATAGTCGTCGTCACCGCCGGCCTGAACGGCACCAGCGGCATAAAGATCCCGCGTGGCCTCCTGCTCGATCACGTCGATCACATCGTCAACAGTGACGATCCCCACAAGCCGCTGCTCCAGATCCACTACCGGAACCGCCAGAAAGTCGTAGCGCTGAATCGTGCGGGCCACCTTTTCCTGGTCGGTGTTGGTGCGCACGCTGAGCACCTCCTCCGTCATCACATCGCCGATGCGGGCCTGGGGGGCAGCGGTGAGCAGATCCCGTAGCGACAGGATTCCCGTCAGCCGACGCTGCGCATCGGTCACATATAAGGAATAGATGGTCTCGGTGTCGTGGGCACGGCGGCGCACGATTTCCAGGGCCATGGCGGCGGTCTGGTTCTCCTTGAGGGAGACGTATTCGGTCGTCATCAAACGCCCGGCCGTCTCGGACTCATACCCGAGCAGTTCCGCTGTCACCCGCCGCTCCTCTGGGCTGAGCTCGCTCAGCAGCTGCCGCACCACCTTTGCCGGCAACTCTTCAAACAGCCGAGCCCGATCGTCGGGAGACATCTCTTCCATCACCTCCCGCATCTCACCTGAGCGCAGCAGGCCAAGCAGGTTCTGCTGAATCGCAGTGTCGAGGTACTCGTAAACGCTGATGGCCTCGTCCTTCGTCAGCAGGCGAAAGGCAATGGCCTGCAACTGCGGCGGCAACCCACCGATGGCCTCAGCGATGTCGACGGGCTGCACCGGTTGCAGCAGCAGTTTCACCGCGTCGTAGTTACCGACGGCAAGCATGGCCTCCAACTGCTGGGTCACCACCTCAGCCAGCAGATCATGTTCCGTGGTCACGCCAACAGGGCAGCCCGATGCCTCCGTCATGCCCCCCCCAGTCAGCAGTTCAGTGTATGGCCGTTACGGACGGTTAATCTCTCGCAACAATCCAATGGAACCATGACGATCAGCATTGCCAACGTGTCGGTGACGACCCCAGCCGGCAGCAGCAAATCTCTGGGCGACTACGCCGGCAAGGTTCTGCTGATCGTGAATGTGGCAAGCCGCTGTGGCTTCACCAAGCAATACGCAGGCCTGCAGGCTCTTAACGAGGCTTATGCCGCCAAGGGCCTGGCGATTCTCGGCTTCCCCTGCAACGATTTCGGAGCTCAAGAGCCCGGCACGCTCGACGAAATCAAGAGCTTCTGTTCCACCACCTACGGCGCGGACTTCGAATTGTTCGACAAAGTGCATGCCAAGGGCAGCACCACCGAACCGTTCACCACCCTCAACAAAGCTGAACCCTCAGGCGATGTGGAGTGGAATTTCGAAAAATTCCTGGTGGGCAAAGACGGCAACGTGATCGCCCGGTACAAGAGCGGCGTTACACCCGAAGATCTCAAAGCCCCGATCGAGGCGGCCCTGGCGGCCTGATCTTCCGACCCAACTGAAACCCCAGGGCTGCGGCGCCTAGCCCCAGCCCCAGGGTCAGTCCAATCAAGCCTGCAGCGGCCTTGATCTCACCGACGCCGAGTTGACGAACCGCATCCAGCATCCAGCTGCTGAACGTGGTGAGGGATCCGCAGAACCCGACACCAAGGAGAAGCTGCCGACGCGGTGCCGCCGGCAGGCCCGCCACGAAGCCCAGCAGTGCTGACCCGAGCGTGTTCGCCACCAGATTCTGGTCAGCCAGATGCAGCGCCAACTGCCAGCGCAACAAGGCTCCAGGCACCGCACCCAGCGCCACCAGCAGCAGCTCTTGTAGTTCGAACGTCAGTGCAGAGCGGTGGTCAGCCATAGGAGCCCAACCCATAGCCTGCGGCCGCAGCCACAAGCCCCATCACCAGCGACGCGAACATCAGCACCAGCGCAAGCAGAGCCTGGCCAGCCCGCAGCTCGTTCAAAACCTCCATCACAAAGGTTGAAAAGGTGCTGAGGCTCCCCAGAAAACCCACGCCGATCAACAAAGCCAGGCCTGTCATCGGACCGCAACGCTCCACCAGAGCGAGCACCAGTCCGAGAAAAAAGCAGGCGGTGACGTTCACCGCAAACGTTCCCCAGTGCTTGCGAGGCAGCATCGGCTGCAAATGGTTCACCAACCGCAGCCGCAGCCAGGCCCCTGGGATCGCTCCCAAGGCCACAAACAAAGCCTCAGGGCCGGATCCAACCACGCTGGGGCTCCCCCGAAAGGGCCTGCACCTGGAACCAATCCTGGCCATCACCGGAGGTCCAACGACGCAGGAGCTTCAATGAAGTGCCCGCCGCAAGAGGGCGCAATGGGGGTGCCACAGCCATTGGGCTCAATCGCAACATCGTTTCAGCAGACGTGAAGACGGGGCCGCTGCCATTCCGGCGACGCACCTGAGGCTGACGTCGCTGGGCCCCACCCGCAGGAAGATCAGCGGGAACAATCAGCGCCAAACCCAGCAGCCAACTCCAACGCAGCAATGGGCCCATCAAATATCGAGCGCCGCCATATCCAATTCAGCACTGTGGGTTTCAATAAATTCCCTTCGGGGAGCCACCTTGTCTCCCATCAGGATCGTGAAAATCCGATCAGCTTCCAGAGCATCTTGAACTTCCACTCGCTTCATCATGCGCGTGGAAGGATCCATGGTTGTTTCCCACAACTGCTTCGGCATCATTTCGCCGAGTCCCTTGAATCGCTGGATGTTGTAGTTCGCCTTCTCACCAAAACCGGCCAGCGTGTTTTGCAGGTCTTGCTCGTTGTAGCAATAGGTGTGGTTCTTACCGCGCTCCACCTTGTACAAGGGCGGACAGGCAATGTAGATGTATCCACCTTCAACTAATTCCTTCTGATATCGATAGAAGAATGTCAGGATCAGGGTCCGAATGTGAGCACCATCCACATCCGCATCCGTCATGATCACAACCCGGTGATAACGCAAATTTTTAGCATCAAAATCTTCTCCCTTAATCCCCAGACCTAAAGCAGTAATGAGCGCTTGAATTTCAGTGTTCTTGTAGATCTTTGCGTCGTCGGTCTTCTCAATATTCAGAATCTTGCCTCGAAGCGGCAGGATTGCCTGAAATCGCCTGTCGCGGCCCTGCTTGGCGGATCCGCCAGCGGAGTCGCCCTCAACGATGTAAATCTCGGATTCACCAGGGTCCCGGGAGCTGCAATCCGCCAGCTTTCCGGGCAGGGTTGAACTTTCCAGCACGCTCTTACGGCGCACCAGTTCGCGGGCCCGGCGAGCGGCTTCAGCCGCGTTAAACGCCTGAATCGCCTTCTCGAGAATCAGGCCGATCACCGAGGGATTGAACTCAAGAAATTGGCTCAGGGCTTCGCCAACAAGGTTGTCGACAATGCCTCGCACCTCGGTGTTGCCGAGTTTGGTTTTGGTCTGCCCCTCGAACTCCGGCTCGGGAACTTTGACCGAAAGAACAGCCGTGAGACCTTCTCGGATGTTTTCACCCGCCAGGTTGGAATCCGACTCCTTGCGCTTGCCCAACTTCTTGGCAAAGGCATTGAGGGTGCGGGTCAGAACCGTTTTAAGACCCTCAATGTGAGTGCCACCATCCACAGTGCGGATGTTGTTGGCAAATCCGAGAATGCTGTCGGAATAGGCATCAGAACACCACTGCAGGGCTGCTTCCACCTGAACGCCATCTTTCTCGGAATTCAGATAAATGATGTCCGGATGAAGAGCGTCCTTCTCCTGATTCATGTAGGCGACATATTCCTTGATGCCACCTTCATAAAAATAGGTTTCCTCATGGGGATTGCCTTCTGAATCCAGAGCCGTTTCACGCTCATCACGGAAAACAATTCGCACACCTCCGTTGAGGTAAGCCAGTTCCCGTAAACGTGCCGAAATAGTGGCGTATTCGAAAACAATTCCAGACGTGAAGATCTCGATATCCGGCTTAAAGCGCACCGTGGTGCCTGTTTCGCCGGCCTCGCTCGCTGGTTGATCCTCCGAAACCAGGCTGCCAATGGCGTTGCCGCGCTCAAAGCGCTGAAGATGCACCTGGCCTTGACGGCGCACGGTGACTTCCACCCACTCACTCAGAGCGTTGACGACGGATAAACCAACGCCATGGAGGCCACCCGAAACCTTGTAACCACCGGCTCCGAATTTGCCACCGGCATGCAACACCGTCAGGACGGTTTCAAGAGCACTTTTCCCGGTGCGGGGGTGCACATCGGTGGGAATACCCCGGCCGTTATCGCTGACGGCCACCGAGCCGCCCTCACCCATCACGACCAGAATCCGGTCGCAATGGCCAGCAAGGGCCTCGTCGACCGAGTTGTCCACCACCTCGTAAACCAGGTGATGCAAGCCTTTTGGCCCGGTGGAGCCGATATACATGCCCGGGCGTTTGCGGACAGGTTCAAGGCCCTCCAGGACCTGGATCTGTTCCGCCCCGTAGGCGTTCTGGACCTTGGAAACGTCGCTCATTCCGGAAGTCTCGGGCCGGGAAACTGAGTTCTGAGCGGTCGCATCGGCCCAGAACTTCGACCTGGCAACCTCAAGTTACCACCGGCTGTCTACAGCTGCCCGTCAAGGTCTTCAAGGCCATATCCCACCCCCGTTTCCTTGTTGAACACGTCCCAACCCCTGGTCATCACCCTGCTGGGACCAACCGCCAGCGGAAAGACGGCTCTCTCCCTTGAGATCGCCGAAACGCTGGGCCTACCGGTGATCAATGTGGATTCTCGCCAGCTCTATCGAGCCATGGACGTGGGCACCGCCAAACCCACGGCGCAGGATCTGGCTCGGGTGCCCCACCATCTGCTGAACCTGCGCAACCCGGATCAACCGATCACCCTGCAGGAATTTCAAGCTGAAGCGATGCCCTGCATCGAGGCCGTGCTGCAGCAATGCGGCATGGCACTGCTGGTGGGGGGGAGCGGCCTGTATCTGAAAGCCCTCATCCAGGGGCTTCAACCTCCAGCGGTGGCACCGCAACCAAAGCTGCGAGACCAATTGACCAGCATCGGGCAAGCCGTCTGCCACCCCCTGCTTCAGGCAGCCGACCCAGCGGCGGCGGCCCGCATCGATCCGGCCGATGCGGTGCGAACCCAACGTGCCCTGGAGGTGATCTATGCCACAGGCCTG
>CAJWLE010000113.1:0-6299 GCA_913042965.1 uncultured Synechococcus sp. | reverse complement strand
ATGCAGCGTCCAGCGGTAGAATTCATGCCCCCGAAGTTGTTCTCCGCGGCGCACCAACAGGCCGTCTCGCCGTGGTGTCAGCTGTCGGTAACCCACTTGCAGTTGCCCTCGACTGGCCTGAAACGGCAGAAGACCGGCCATCGCGTGCTGCTGCCCCTCCAGGTCCGTCAGCGATTCCCCCAGCATCAACATTCCGCCGCATTCGGCATAGATCGGTCGTTGATCTGCCCAGTCCACCAGGTTTTGCAGGCTGCGTTTGCAACTGCTGAGCCGTGCTGCGTGCTGTTCCGGAAAGCCGCCGGGGATGATCACGCCACGGGCTTCCATCGGTAGCGGCTCATCGGCGAGCGGGCTCCAGCGCACCACCGGCATCCCCAGATGCTGTAACAGCTCTTCCGTCTCGGGATAGCGGAAATGGAAGGCTTCATCGGAGGCCACCGCCACCGGAAGTTCCACTCCTGTGGCGGGTGGGATGGCGGCCAGGGGGGCGTCGCCGGCCACTGGGGCCTTCAGCAGAGAACGAAACGTTTCAAGATCCAGATGTTGTTCGGCAAGCCGGGCCCATTGCTGTTGCCGGATGGCCTGTCTTTTGAGTTCATGAACGGGCGCCAGGCCCAGATGACGGCTGGGTAGATCCAGCGCATCATTCCGTGGCAGGCAGCCCAGCAGTGGCATCTCGATCGAAGCAAGCACAGCGCTGAGCAGTTCGCGGTGCCGCTCGGTGCTGACGCGGTTGAGCACGACACCGGCAATCCGCAGCCCTGGATCGTGATCACGGAACCCCTTCACCACAGCCGCCAGCGATGCCGCCTGACCGCCGGCATCCACGACCAGAACAACGGGCAGCTCGAGCTGGTGCGCCACCGCAGCGGTGCTGCCGTCCTGGCTGCAGCCAATGCCGTCAAACAGACCCATCACCCCTTCAACGAGCGTGAGCTCTGCTTCACCCCCATAGCCCTGGAAGGCTCGCTGCACCCAGGACTCGCCGCAGAGGCTCAGGTCGAGGTTGCGGCAGGGACGCTCAGCGGTTGCACTCAGCAACTGAGGATCGAGGTAGTCCGGCCCCACCTTGAAGGGCTGGATCGTGAGTCCCTGGGAGCGGGCCCAGGCGAGCAGCACCAGGCTGAGCAGGGTCTTGCCACTGCCGCTGGCCGGTGCAGCGATCACAACGGCCATGGCTCAGTCGTGCAAGATCTTCAGGGCAGCAGGCTGGCAGCCAGAGGTGCCGCTGACGCCAGGAGCGGGTTGGTGGTGTCGTGTCCGCCACCCAACAGGCGGGCGACATCCATTTCAGGAGTTCTGTTCTGCACGGGAACGATCTCCTCGTGGAGTTCAAGGTCGGCCATGCCGCCACTCTCGAGCCGCATGCAGCCACCTGATTCCGTGCAGAGGATCACGCATACTCCCGGGCTGCTGTCGGGTTTGCAGATCAGACGCAATCCCACCATCTGGCCAGGATGCACGCTGGGCTGACCCACGGGCACAGACATCAACTGAAAGCGCACCTCCACACCATCAACACGCTTGAACCGGGCGTTGATGGCCTCGTCGTCTCTGTCGCTGCTGATGAGTTCCCAACCCAGTCGATCCGCGATCCAGGCCGCTAGCAGCAGTCCCTGGGCGGGGTGATTGCTTTCAACATCAATCTCCATCTGGGTGATGTGGTTCAGAGCCTCCCGGCGTTGTGGAGGGTCGAACACCATCGCCAGTGTTTCGCGCCAGTTGCTCAGTCGCAGCCAGTTCAGGTCGTTGACCGCCTGCCCTGATTGCACACGGGTTCGCAGCAGATCGAGGCACTGGCGTGGTGTGCCGACGGCGCTGTCGAGGATCAGTCGCCGTGGTGTTCCAGTCAGCTGGTCCAGAAGATCCGGAGCTTCATCGAGGGAGCCGTTCCACCACACCCAGGCCGGCATCCTTGCCGGAAGCAAGGGCTGAAGAATGGCCAGCCCCTCTTCAAGGGCGTTTTGGCTGCCGCGCAGCACCACCACATCACCGCAGGCTGTTGTGCCACCCCCTTCCTCTGGCAGCGGACAGTACGCCGCCACGAGGGTTTCCAATGGGTGATCCGCCTCGATCGTCGGGGCCAGCGTGATCAGCCGACGGGGTTGAAGCGCACTCAGGGCTGGGTCGATGTACTGGCCGCGCAGATCTTCGCTTGGGTTGATGCCATCCCATCCAGCCATGGAACTGATCACGGCTTCCGCCAGTGGAGGCGTGCCACTCGGCAGGTCTGCATCGATCACCGCCTGTTGGCCGGCGGCCACCAGTTGATCGGACTGCTGGCCGGTGATCGGCCCATTCAGTCGCCCAGTGCGGATCAGGTGCTGTTCCGCCCAGGCGGGTTGCCAGATCAGCAAACAGAACGTGTTGGCACCGGTACCAGTGCTGCCTTGCTGTTCGGGTGACCAGAGCTGCTCGAGATAGGTGGGAACGTCAGCGGGAGCCAGTTCCAGGGGGGTCTGGAGGGTGAGCTGCGGAGACATGGATCAGACGGATTGGGACAACGACGTGGCTTGAAAAACAGGAAGTCAGGGACGGCGCCACAGCAGTCCGTCACGGGCCAACAGCGCATCAGCTGCGGCCGGCCCCCAGGTTCGAGATTCATAAGGGTGAACCGGGAGTTGCCAGGGACTGTCCTCAATCAGCTCCAGGAGCGGGGTGTAGAGCCGCCAAGCCGCTTCCACCTCATCGCTTCTGGTGAACAGGGTGGGGTCGCCGAGCATGGCGTCGGCGAGAAGGCGGACATAGCCCTCATCGGAGGGTTCCCCGAACGAGTCGTCGTAGGAGAACTCCATGTCGATCGGTCTGCTGCGCATGCCAGACCCAGGTGACTTGACTTCGAAGCGGAATTCGGCGCCCTCATCGGGTTGGATGCGCAGGATCAGTTGATTGGCGGTTGGCCCGCCGGCGGCCGCATCAAAGAGGTGGACGGGCGCTTCACGGAAGGTGAGCACCACTTCGCTGAGGCGTTTGGCGAGACGTTTGCCCGTGCGTACATAAAAAGGCACCCCCTGCCAGCGCCAGTTGTCGATGAACATTTTCATCGCCACATAGGTCTCGGTGGTGCTGTTCGGGTCAACACCGGGCTCCTGTCTGTACCCCGACAACGGGCTTTCGTTGCTTCCTCCAGGGCCGTACTGGCCGCGGATGCAGCAGTTCCAGGGTTCCAGTTCATCAGCCAGTCGGGTGGCCTGCAGCACTTTCGCTTTCTCGTTGCGGATGGCCTCCGGATCGAACCGGCCCGGAGGTTCCATCGCCGTGATCGCCAGCATCTGGGTGAGATGGTTTTGCACCATGTCCCGCAGGGCACCGGAGGTTTCGTAGTAGCCAGCCCGCTCCTCAACACCGACGGTCTCGGCCGCGGTGATCTGCACGCTGGAGATGTAGTTGCGGTTCCAGATCGGTTCGAAAATTGTGTTGGCGAACCGCAGCACCATGATGTTCTGGACCGTTTCCTTGCCCAGGTAATGGTCAATCCGGAAGATCTGGTTTTCCTGGCCGCAGGTTTGAACCACACGGTTAAGGGCCTGGGCGCTGCCGTAGTCGCGTCCGAAGGGTTTTTCGATCACCACCCGACTGCGTTTGGGATCTTTCAGCAGGCCCGCATCGGCAAGAGAGCGGCAACCTCCGGCATAGAACTTTGGAGAAACCGACAGATAAAACGTGCGGTTGCCATGGGTTGAGCACTGTTCATCGATCCTTTCAAGCCGCTCCCCAAGGCGAACAACATGATCGGGTTGCTGAAGGTCGACCGGCTCATAGAACAGCTTGCCGACGAACTGCTCCCAAGCCTGGGGATCTTCCTCGATGCGCTTGGCCAGCGCATCACCCATCTTTCCGCGGAACTCCTCATCGCTCCAGGGGCGGCGGGCGCAGCCCAGAACGGCGAATTCACTGGGCAAGCGACGTTGCCGGAACAGCTCGAACAGTGCCGGCACGAGCTTGCGGTGGGTGAGATCACCGCTGGCCCCGAAGATCACCAAACATTGGGGCGCGATGACGCGTTCCTGGCGCAGTCCGACCCGCAGGGGGTTGGTGGCGGTGGCGAGCATGGCGCTCATTGGTGTCTGACGTTGGTTTAGGCACGGAAGGCTGATCGGGCCGTGCTCTCATCACTTCTGTCTGGATTTGCCATCTGATTTGTCTTCAACCAATAAAAAACCCACCCGGCAGGGGTGGGTCGTTCGACAGGCAACCTGCTGACCTGAATCAATAGGTTTCAACGTTCCAGCGATGGGCCTTTTTGAGTTGGGGGCGCATTTCAGCCCAGTCCATCCCCCTGGCCTCCGCGGCAGCCGTCATGGCCTCGTCGATGCCTGGCTCCATCCCGCGAAGACCACATAGGTAGACGTAGGTCTTTGGATTTTCGATCATTGAGAAGATCTCATCTGCATGCTCCAGAACGCGGTCCTGGATGTACATCCGGCCCCCCTTGGTGTTCTGCTGTTCTCGGCTAATCGCTTTCGTGTAGCGGAAGTTGTCGGGGTACTTCTCTTCGTAGCTGTTGAAATCCTCGTCGTAGAGAAGGTTGGCTGTTTTAGGAGCGCCCATAAACAACCAGGCTTTCCCCCGGTAGGTCCAGCCGTTGGTTTCGCGTTCGCGGTTTTCGAACATGCGGCGGATGTAGGTGCGCATCGGCGCAATCCCTGTACCGGTGGCCAGCATGATGATGTTTGCGTCTTCATCGTCGGGAAGGAGCATCTCCTTGCCCACTGGACCAGTGATCTTCACTTGGGATCCGGGTTCCAGATCGCAGAGGTACGTGGAGCAAACCCCGTAGATCTGTTCGCCTGCTTCGTTTTTGTACTCCAACTGGCGCACGCAGAGTGAAACGGTGTTGTCACCCATGTCATCGCCGTGGCGTGTGCTGGCGATGGAATAAAGGCGCATTTTGTGCGGTTTCCCCTTTGCGTCCTCACCCTCGGGAATGATGCCGATGCTCTGGCCTTCCAGATAGTTGAGCTCTGGATCTGCTGCCGACAGATCGAATGTGATGTGTTGAACCCGGCCAATGGCCCCATCCTTTAACAGGGAATAGTTATTAGCGACCGTGCCGATGAAAGGGTTCTTGGGCTTGTAGGTATTGACCGGTACGTCTGCGTGGGCCTTTTTCTTCGGTGTGGGAGCTTGTGTCACTGGTTTCGGTTTCGCTTCGGGGGCAGGTGCACTGGCCGCAATGGCCACTGGGTGAAGGTCTTCACCAACAGGGGTAACCGAAAGAATCTTGGCGCCTGAGGAACCGAGGCGCTTGAAAAGTTCGGAAAGCCGGTTCAGTGCCACTGTTTGGGTCTGAACCACTGCTGGCATTGAGCCGACTTGGCAACCACTCGAAACCACCGTGAACAGGGTCGAGGTGGAGTGATTGGTCGTCGCCGGGGAGACCCGCATCGAAGAATGCCTGTAATGGAGGCGCGACTATAAGAGTGGTCAACGTTTTCGCTGGATTCGGTTGTTGTTCTCCACACTGGCCGGATCTTCTGGACATCTCCCTTAAAATCGATCGATGCATTCAAGGTTTGTGCAGGTCTTTTGACTCCTCCTCAGGCGTTGTTTTCAAGCGGACTTCGTTCTGCAGGTTCCCTCGAAAAGGGCGAGGCGATCCAGCAGACCATGGAGCGTCTCCCCTCAGGGACAAGACGTCTGGCAGCACAACTGCGTAGTGAGCTCCCATCCGACCTTTTTTGGGAGGTCCTGACCGATTACGAGCATCTCGATCAGTTCATTCCCAATCTCACCTCCAATGAGTTGGTGCATCGAGAAGGTGAGACGGTTCGTTTGCAGCAAGAGGGAAGTCAGAAGTTATTGGGTCTTCGTTTCTCCGCTCAGGTTTTGCTTGAGCTGCATGAGTTTCGTCCCGATGGGGTGCTGCGTTTTTCAATGCTGAAGGGTGATTTCCGCCGTTTTGAAGGTTCTTGGCAGATTCGGGATCTTCTTGATGGTTCTTCGCTGCTGTATGAGCTCACGGTGCAGGGATGCCTGGGCATGCCCATCGGTTTGATCGAGGAGCGGCTTCGGGATGATTTGAGCAGCAACCTGCGCGCGGTTGAAGCAGAAGCTCGAAGGCGATTCAACTCCTGAATTGATCAGAACAACTCTTCTTCGACGTTTTCTCTGTGGTTGTTATTGACAGCTAAATCCTTGTTGGAATAATAATGATTTTGTGGATTAAATTGGTCAAAATAATTCTAGTAGAGATTTCGTTATTTTTGCAAATGAATACTTCGGCTTCGTAAGCAGAAGATACATACCCCCAAGGGGATTCGAACCCCTGTCGCCTCCGTGAAAGGGAGGTGTCCTAG